>DATEXK010000243.1:0-2174 GCA_035257065.1 Gaiellaceae bacterium
CAGCAGCGGGCCGAACGCCTCCGCCCGGAGCGCGCGCGGCCAGAGCCGCTGGAGCTCCGCCGGCGGTCCGGGCAGGACGACTGCGACCCGCCCGCCGCCGTGCCCGATCACGAGCCCCGGTGCGGTACCGGCGAGCCCGAGCGAGACCGCACCGTCCGGGATCGTCGCCTGCTTCGTCACACCGGGGGCGAAATCGGCGTAATCCCGCTTGAGCCGCGTCGCAGCCGCCCGCGAGACCAGCTCGATCTGCGTCTCGAGCTCCGGGTCGACGTGCAAGCCGACACCGAGCGCTTTCGCCACCATCTCGACCGTCCGGTCGTCGTGGGTCGGGCCGAGCCCGCCCGACACGAAGCACGCATCGGCGGCGAGGCCTTCCCGCAGCGCCTCCTCGAGCTCCTCCGCCGAATCGCCGACGATCGCGATCCGCGCCGGCTCGAGGCCGAGACGAAGCGCTTCGCGGGCGAGGAACGGGCCGTTCAGATCGGTGCGCTCGCCCCGCACGAGCTCGCTGCCCGTGACGACGATGAGAGCGCGAGGGCGGCTCAAGTGCCCGCGCGGGCCGTGCGCTTCGGCGTGACGAGCACCTTCAGGTTGCGGCCCGCCGGCAGCGCGACGGCCTTGCCGCCGAGCGAGACGCGGACGCCGGACGCACGACGCACGTAGAGCCAGAAGCGCTTACCGTCGATCCGCTGGATCTTGCCCCGCGCGAGTGTCGCCTCGAGGAGCACGGCGCCGGTGGCGGAGCCTCGGCGCACCACGACGTAGGTGCCCCGTTGCATACCGGTCAGCTGCAGGCCCCCGGGTGAGCTCGACGCGGGTGGGGTCGAAGAGCGCTGGGTCACGACCGGAGGAGTGGCGGAGTCACTGCCGCCGAACTTCCACGCGACGATGACGAGCGCGGTCAGCGCGGCGATGCCCGCGAGCGCCAGCACCAGCACCTTGCGCTCGATCCCGCGGTCCTGGTGGACGCGCGGCGCGACGCGACGGGGCGAGTCCTCCAGACCGTCGCCGAAGAAGCGCGAGCTGAACTCGTCGACGTAGAGCTGGCCGTCGAGCCCGAGGAACTCGGCATACGTGCGCAGGAACCCCTTGACGTACGTGTGAGCGGGGAGCACACCGAAGTGCTCGTCCTCGAGCGCGCGAATGTACTTCGCGCGGATCTTCGTCGCGAGCTCGATCTGCGGGTACTCGAGGCCCTGCCGGACCCGGGCCTCGCGCAGGCTGTTGCCGATCTCGAACATGCGCCCATTGTAGAGGCCGGATCGAGGGCTTCCAGCTCACTTCTCGAGCCGGACGAGAAGCTCGTAGAAGCCGACGGCGATGCCGCCCGACAGGGCGATGCAGATCCCGGCGATCCCGAGGATCCGCCCCACCCGTGCCCGACCCGCCCCGCCTGCGCGCTCGAGCGTCCGTTGGATCCGGCCGGCCGCGCCCCGCGCGAACAGGAGCGCCGAGATCCCGGCGGCCGCGGCTACCGGAATCGCCCAGGCGGCGTCGAGGAGGTCGACGCCGGCGAGACGTGCCGAAAGCACGACCCCAACCGGGACCGCTGCGACCGCCACGACCCCGAGCAGGATCGCGAGCGAGGCGCGGTGGTTACTGCTTCTGGTAGGGCCGGCCAACAGATGCAGGAGGTACGGGGCGTCCGATCACGCCCGCAACCGCGATCAGGGTGAGGACATACGGGAGCGCCTGGAAGAGGACAGCCGCCGAGTCGGAGTACGTTGCGAGCCGAAACGAGAGCGCGGTCGACGCGCCGAAGAGCAACGCGGCCGCAAAGGCGCCGAACGGGCGCCAGTTGCCGAAGATGAGCGCCGCCAGCGCGATGAACCCGCGGCCCGCGGTCATGTTCTCGTTGAAGGAGCCGACGAAACCGACGGAGAGATACGCGCCGCCGAGCGCGGCCAGCACGCCCGAGAGCGCCACCGACGCGTACCGGACGAAATAGACGGAGATGCCTACCGTCTCCGCCGCGCGCGGATGCTCGCCGACTGCGCGGATGCGCAGGCCGATCGGCGTCTTGAACATGACGACATGCGCGACGACGAGGAGCACGAACGACAGCCAGATCATCAGGTTGAGCTGGCCGAATGCGTCGCCGAAGAATGTGACGTGCTGGAGGCCGGGAATGTTCACGTTCGGGATCCGCGGCAGATTACCCGGAGACCCCTGGT
>DATEXK010000244.1:0-2184 GCA_035257065.1 Gaiellaceae bacterium
GATGATGAACGGATGCGCGCGGTTCTGCGCGACGAGCACGCCGTTGCAGAAGCCGACGCCGGTCGCAGCGCCGACACCCGCCGCGATCGCCAGCCACAGCGGATACCCGTGCTCGAGCAAGAGACCCGTGACGATGCTCGACAGCGCGATGTTGTAGCCCACCGACAGATCGAGGCCCGCCGAGATGAGGAGCACCGCCTGCCCCATCGTCACGATCCCGAGCGGCGCGATCTGGCTGAGGATGTTCTCGAAGTTGAAGACCGTCAGATACCGGCTCGACCGCAGCGCGGTGACGATGATGATCAGGATCATCACGGCGACCGGCCACACCGCGTAGATGTCGACGCGGAGACGATCCGGCAGGAAGCGCCGCCGTACGTCCACTGCCGCTGCGCCGGTCCCGGACTCGCTGCTCATGACGCCGCCGCCCCGGCTGCGCCGACCGTGAGGTCGAGCAGCTGCGCATAGCTCGTGTCCGCCGCCGCGGTGTCGCCGACTATGCGTCCCGCGCGGAGCGCGATCACGCGGTCCACGAACAGCAAGAGGTCCCGGACGTCGCTCGAGATGACCATGACTCCCTTTCCCTGCGCCGCGAGATCGCGCACGATTCGATGGATCTCCGCCTTCGCGTGGACGTCGACGCCCTGCGTCGGCTCTTCGAGCACGAGGAGCGAAGCCTCTGCCGTCAGCGCCTTCGCCAGCAGCACCTTCTGCTGGTTGCCGCCGCTGAGGTTGCGCACGGGCGTGTCGATCGACGACGTGGCGATGCTTAGCTCGTTCACGAAGCGCCTTGCGACCGCTCGCTCGCGCGCGAGCGAGATGACCCCGTAGCGGGTGATAGAGCCGAGGTCGACGAGCGTCAGGTTCGCCGCGATGGACATCTCCGGGACGAGGCCGTCGCGCGCAAGATCCTCCGGAACGAGGAACACGCCGTTCGCGATCGACTGCTTCGGGCCGCGCGACTCGTACGGCTTCCCCGCGAGCAGCACCCGGCCGGCGGCCGGTCGATCGAGCCCGAAGATGATGCGGGCGATCTCGTGTCCGCCCGCTCCGATCATTCCCGTGATGCCGACGACCTCGCCCTCGTGCACGTCGAAGTCGACGTCGTGCAGCACGTCGGTCTCGAGATGCTCGATCTCGAGCGCAGTCTTCCTGCCTTGGGCCACGGTGGCGCCTGCGCCGCCGACCACTTCGAGTCGCCTGCCCGCCATCAACGTCACGACCTCGTCCTGCGTGAGCTCGCCGGTGGGACGCGTCGCGACGAGCTCGCCGTCGCGGAGAACGGTGACGAGATCGGCGAGGCCGAACACCTCTTCGAGGTGGTGCGAGACGTACAGGACGCCGACGTTCGCCTCGGTGAGGTCGCGGATGAACGCGAAGAGCCGCTCGCTGCGCTCTGCGTCGAGCGCCGCGGTCGGCTCGTCCAGGATCACGAGCTTCGCGTCGCGATAGAGCGCCTTCGCGATCGCCACCTGCTGCCGCTCCGGCGGAGCGAGCCGCGCGACCGGGGCGAGCGGATCGATGTCGAGACGGAAGCGCTCGAGCAGGGCACGTGTCCGCTCGATCCCCTGCTTGCGATCGACGATGGCGCCGCCGAACGTGGGGTAGTGGCCGAGGAGCACGTTCTCGGTCACCGACATCCAGGGCAGGAGCTGCGGGCGCTGGTGGACGACCGCAATGCCGATGTCGTAAGCGTGCTTCGGGGAGTAGGTGGTGATCTCGCGGCCCTCGAACACGATCCGCCCCTCGTCGGGCGGATGGACACCGGAGATGCACTTGACGAGCGTCGACTTGCCGGCGCCGTTCTGCCCCACGAGCGCGTGCACCTCGCCCGCGCGCAGGGTGAGGCTCACGTCGTGCAGAGCCTGCACGCCCGGAAAGTGCTTGCCGAGGTGCTCGACGTCGAGAAGGCTCGGCTGCACGGAATCCGTCACCGGCATCGCCATCCGATGGAGACTTCCCGGACGCGACAGCGACCACATCCGCGCGTGCCCTGGTCGAGCTTGCGGCTTCCTACGGTCGTCAGGTCAACGGTTTTGCGCACGCGCAAGTCCCCTCCTCAGCGACGCCAGCCCGTCGCGCACGAGCGCGTCCGGCGACTCCGCGAGCGGCCGCCAGAGCGACACCGCACGCGCGATCTCCCGGATCTCCGGCGAGAACGACTCGATCACGATCTGACCGGGA
>DATEXK010000245.1:0-10876 GCA_035257065.1 Gaiellaceae bacterium
ACCTGGCCCGTCTTGTCGATCAGATACTCGGCCGGCCAGTACTGGTTCGAGTACGCGGTCCACGTCGCGTAGCCGTTGTCGAGCGCGACCGGCCACGTCACGTGCAGGTCGTGCGTCGCCGCTCGCACGTTGCCGAGCACGTGCTCGAACGCGAACTCGGGCGTGTGCACACCGACGATGTCGAGGCCGGCCTTGTGGTACGTCGCGTACCAGGCGCGCAGATGCGGCAGCGTGCGCAGGCAGTTGATGCACGAGTAGGTCCAGAAGTCGACGAGCACGACCTTGCCGCGCAGCGACGCGAGCGACTCCGCGCGGTCTCCGGGCGTGTTCAGCCAGTTCGAGATCCCGGTGAAGTCTGGCGCCGCGCCGAGCGCGGGAAGCGACGAGCGCGCCGCCTTCGTCTTCGTTGCCTTCGCGGCTGCCGCGGCGAACGCGTTGCCGCCGCCACGCAGCTCGTCGAGGTGCTTCTGTGCGACCGATGTCTCCTCGACGTGCTTTTGAATCGACGTCGTGTAGCCGCCGAGCGCGGTCTGCAGGTTCTGGGACACGTTGAAAACGAGCGCCAGTGCGGCGCCTGCGAGCAGCACGCCCATCGCGCGCTGGAAGTTGCGGCTCTGCGCACGCATGCGCCGCGCGACGCGTTGGCCGCCGAGCGCGATCAGCAGCATTGGCCCCGCAGCGCCGAGTGCGTATGCGAGCGTCAGCAGCACCGTGTCGAACCCGATGCGGTGCTGCGCCGAGAGCGTCGTGATCGCTGCGAGCACCGGCCCCGCACACGGGACGAACACGAGGCCGAGGCTCACGCCGAGCACGAATCCGCCGCCGAGATCGCCGCCGCGGCGGCGCGTCATGAACGCGAGTGGACGCTCGAGCCAGTACGCGACCTGCGGGACGAGCAGCGACGCTGCAAGCACGAACAGCGCTGCGATCGCAAGATTTCGCAGCAGGTCCTGCGGCAGCCCGAGCGCCGAGAGGAGCGAGGCGGCGACGAGCGTGAACGCTGTGAAGCTCGCGACGAGCCCCGCGATGATCGCGAACGGGCGTCGTCGCCCCGTGCTGCTCGCGCCGCCCGCGAGCACGATCGGCAGCACCGGGAGGATGCACGGCGACACCGCGGTGATCACGCCTGCGAGAAAGCCGATGCCGAGCAGGACGAGCATCGGGCCCAGCGTAGTCCCGCGTTCTTACGCGGCGATTAAATCTGGGCTAGTGCTCGTGCGCCATCTCCAGGATCTGCTCGTTCGAGTACTTGCCGACCTGCTCGGGATGCTCGTCGGCGATGTGCTGCTGGACGTTGGTGACGAACTCGTCGTCGCTCTCGGCTTCGACGTTCGTGCCGCACGGGCAATGCACGACCTTCATCGGAGACCTCCAGGTTGGATGCCGGGACGATAGTTGGATGCCGGGACGATACCGGGGCTCTAGCCGGACGAGCAGGCCGCGCCGACCGCACCCCAGGAGCGCCACGTACCGCCGTCGGCCTTCCAGACAAGCCAGGCCCGGTAGATCTGCTCGTCCGGCGAGGCCGAGAACGGATGCTCCGCGTCACCCGGATGGCCGAACGCCGGATCGGGCTTCCCGCCGACGGGGCCCGAGGCGGGCCCCGTCCAGGCTTCGCCCGCCGGACTAGCCGGCGAGCGGCTTGCCGGTCTCGAGCAGCGTCTTCAGGCCGCTGAGGACCATCATCCAGCCGGCGCCCGAGACGCTCTGTGCCGTCTTCGGCGCACCCTCGAGCTGGTCGTGGGTGACGGTCAGGCTGCAGTAGCCGCCGTCCTGCGGATCGATCTCCCACGTCACGCGGCTCGTCTCCTCGGCAGCGAGCTCCGGGCTGTAGGGCGACCGCCAGCCGTGCACGAGCCGGTGCGGAGGCTCGAACTCGAGCACCGCGTCGTCGCCCCACACATCGTCGTTCGGAGCGAGTGAGCGGTAGCTCTCCGGCGTCACGGTGATCCGGGCTCCGTGGAAATACCGCTGCGTGAACTCCGGCGTCGTGATCGCCTCCCAGATCTGCTCCGGGGTCGCCTTGATGAAGAGTTGGTAGACCTGAGTGATGTTCTGGGTCATCGTCGTCATCCTGTCTCCTCCAGTTGCGTCTTGAGGTCGGCGAGCGCCGACACGTGGCGCTCCGTGTACTTGTCGATCCAGCGGTCGTGGATCAGCCGGATCGGCACGGGGTTCAAGAAGTGCAGCTTTTCCCGCCCCGACCGGCGTGTGACGACGAGCCCGGCGTCCTCGAGCACCTTCAGGTGCTTCATCACGCCGAACCGCGTCATCTCGAGCGCCGACTCGAGCTCCGTGAGCGTGCGGCCGTCTCGCTCGTAGAGCCGGTCGAGCAGATACCGGCGGGTCGGATCCGCCAGTGCCCTGAAGACGCGGTCGTCATCCATGCTCGGGATGATAGGTGACCATTTGGTCACCTGTCAAGCGACGAACCCTGCAACAGTCAGGCTCATGACGCTCTACCTCAACGAGGACGACGTCGCCGCCCTGCTCTCTCCGGCAGAGGCGGTGGCCGCGATCGAGGCGTGCTTCCGGCGCATGGCCGCCGGCGCCGTCGAGAACCGGCCGCGCTACCGGGTCGGATTGGACGCCGGCGTCCTCGCGGTGATGGCCGCGTCCGACCTCGAGCTCGGGTATGCCGGCGCGAAGGTGTACGCCGGCTTTCGCAGCGGCGCGCGCTTCGAGGTCCTGCTGTTCCGCACCGACGCGCCCGAGCTCGTCGCGGTGATCGACGCGGACAAGCTCGGCCAGCTGCGGACCGGCGCGGCAAGCGGCGTCGCCGCGCGGCACCTCGCGCGTGCAGGCGCGACGACGCTCGGCGTGATCGGGTGCGGCTGGCAGGCCGACTCGCAGGTGGCGTGCATCCGCGCTGCGCTCCCCGGCATCGAGCGCGTCGTCGCGTATTGCCGAACAGAAGCCTCGTTGCAGAAGTTCTGCGAGCGGAACGGCGCGGAGCCGGGCGAGAGCGCGCAAGACGCCGCACAGTGCGATGTCGTCGTGACCATCACCGGCTCGTCGAACCCCGTGTTGCGCGGCGACTGGCTAGGCGAAGGCGCGCTCGTCTGTGCCGTCGGCGCGAACGACGGCCTGCGTCGTGAGCTCGACAACAACGTGCTCGCGCGCGCGACGTTCGTGTGCTGCGACTCGGTGGAGAACGCGAAGCTCGAGTCGGCGGACCTGATCGGGCCCATCGAGGGCGGCGTGCTCGACTGGCTCGAGGTGTACGAGCTCGAGGATGTTGTCGCCGGCGGCATTCGCGGTCGCGAGTCCGACGACGACATCGTCGTGTTCAAGTCGAACGGCCTCGCCGCGTGGGACATCGCGGTCGCGGCGGCAGTCGTCGCGCGTGCGCGCGAACGCGGCGTCGGCCGTGAGCTCTAGGCGCTACGGCGTCGTCGTGAGCGACTGACGCGCCGAGTCGACGTCGAGCTCGCCGAGCGCGTGCACCACGTCGGGCCGGTCGAGCAGACGGGCCTGCTGTTGCGGCGTGAGCCGGTTCTGGATGTAGCGGTCCTGCAGGATCTCCGACGCCCGGCGGCCTCGCGCATGCTCGCGGGTGAGGTACGCGATGACCTGCTCCTCCATCGACGTCGTGGTGAAGAAGAACGAGAACGGATTCCTGAGGAAACTTCCAAGCTTGGCCATCAGGTCGATTGTATAGTCGAGTCAGTGCCAAATTCGTCCGACCGCGGTCGATACGCGGAGCGGGTGCTCCGAGGGCTCGATGACGCCGGAAACGAGGAGCACGTTGTCTTTTGGATCGAGCGGAAGGCCGGCGCCGTCTGGGCGGTCGGCCGGGTCGTGAATCCCGAGCAGCGTGACGGCAAGCTGCCGCGCGCCGAGGACTACATCTTCGAGGGGTTCGAGCTCGAGGACGCGCTCGAGCAGGCGAATGCTGCGCTCGAGGACGATCTGACGGTCTCGGAGCGCGACGGGCGCGGCGACCACTGCCGGCCGTTCACGCGCGACGAGGTGCTGAAGCCGCTCGAGGCCTGGTTCTTCGGGCGTTAGTGGTTTGAGGCGTGCGGCCAGCGGAGGTTCGCGTCGGGGATCGGGTCCCCGTGCGGGTCGTGTGTCGGGAACCCGAGCGCCTGGTCGATGCGCGCCTCCAGCTCTTCCGAGATCGCGTGCTCCAGCTTGTCGGCCTCGTCGTGAACGTCCGCCACGTCGACGCCGAGCGTCTCGGCGAGGTAGAGCTCGAGCAGCCGGTGATGGCGGATCACCTCGATTGCCACCCGCTCGCCTCCGGGCGTGAGTGACACGCCGCGGTACGGCGCGTGCTCCGCGAGCTTCAGTGCCGCGAGCTTCTTCACCATCGCGCTCGCAGAGGCGGCCGAGACCCCCTGCGCGCGGGCGAGTGCCGTCACCGACACCGGCGAGCTCTCCGCCTGGCCGAGCTTGTAGATCTCGCGGAGGTAGTGCTGGATCGCCTCGGTCAGCGGCTCCTGCGACATGGCATGAGTG
This sequence comes from Gaiellaceae bacterium, assembly GCA_035257065.1. Taxonomy (GTDB): domain Bacteria; phylum Actinomycetota; class Thermoleophilia; order Gaiellales; family Gaiellaceae; genus Palsa-739. The sequence continues at coordinate 4,465 of DATEXK010000245.1, forward strand.
TACGCGGCTAGGGTCCCGCCCCATGCTCGTTCGCGTCGGTTTCAGTGCAGATCCAGACGATGCCTTCATGTTCTGGGGGCTGGCTTCGGGCACCGTCGATCCGCGCGGCTTCGAGTTCGAGCCGGTGATCGAGGACATCCAGACGCTCAACGAGTGGTCGCTCGAAGGTCGGCTCGAGGTGACCGCCGTGTCGCTCGCGACGTATCCGCTCGTGCAGGATCGCTACCTCCTGCTGCCGCACGGAGGCAGCATGGGCTCGGGCTACGGGCCGATCGTCGTCGCGCGCGAGAAGTTGTCGCTCGACGAGTTGCGCACGACGGAGATCCTCGTGCCCGGGAAGCTGACGACCGCATTCCTCGTCCTGAAGATGGCACTCGGCGACTTCGACTCCCGCGTGCTGCCGTTCGATGCGATTCTCCCCGCGGTCGCAGCCGGTGACGCGCCCGCCGGGCTGATCATCCACGAGGGGCAGCTCACGTACCTCGACTCCGGCCTCGAGAAGTGCCTCGACCTCGGCGAGTGGTGGCTGCTCGAGACGGGACTGCCGTTGCCACTCGGGGTCAATCTCGTGCGGCGCGACCTCGGCGGCGATGCGGTGCGCCAGGTGTCGGCGATTCTCCGCGAGTCGATCGACGCGGCGCTCGAGCATCGCGACGAGGCGCTCGAGTACGCGCTCGGCTTCGGGCGCGGCATGGACAGCGCGCGCGGCGACCGCTTCATCGGCATGTACGTGAACGAGCTGACGCAGGACTACGGCGACGAGGGCCGGCTCGCGGTGCAGGAGCTTCTCTCGCGCGCCGAGGCCGCGGGTGCGTACGACACCCCGGTTCGGGTTGAATTCGCACCGTGACGCGGGCAGTCGTCCTCGCAGGCGTTCGCACCCCGATCGGCCGCTACGGCGGTGCGCTCTCGGGGGTGCGTCCGGACGACCTCGCCGCGCTCGTCATCCGCGAGGTCGTCGATCGCTCCGGCGTGCCGGAGGGCGAGATCGAGGAGGTCTGGTTCGGCAACGCGAACCAGGCGGGCGAGGACAACCGGAATGTGGCGCGCATGGCGGCGCTGCTCGCCGGCTTGCCGGAGTCGGTTGCGGGCGTCACGGTCAACCGGCTCTGCGCGTCGGGGCTCTCCGCCATCGTCGGTGCGTGTCACGCGGTGATCGCGGGCGACGGCGATCTGTTCGTCGCGGGCGGTGTCGAGTCGATGTCGCGCGCGCCGCTCGTGACGGCGAAGCCGGATAAGGCCTTCCCGCGCGGCGATCGCACGCTGTACGACACGACGCTCGGCTGGCGCTTCCCGAATCCGCGGCTGGCAGAGATGTTCCCGCTGGAGGCGATGGGCGAGACGGGCGAGAACGTCGCCGAGCGCTGGGGCGTCTCCCGCGAGGACCAGGATGCGTTCGCGCTCGCCTCGCAGCAGCGTTGGGCTGCCGCCGCAGAGGCGGGACGGTTCGACGACGAGCTCGTGCCGGTCGGCGACGTCACGCGCGACGAGCACCCGCGCCCCGACACGACGCTCGAGAAGCTCGCGACGCTGAGGCCTGCATTCCGTAAGGACGGCACGGTGACTGCCGGGAACTCGTCCGGCATCAACGACGGCGCCGCAGCGGTCGTGATCGCGTCCGAGGAGAAGGCGCGCGAGCTCGGCATCGAGCCCCTCGGGACCTTCCTCGGCAGCGCCGCCGCGGGTGTCGACCCGCGCGTGATGGGCATCGGCCCGATCCCTGCCGTGCAGAAGGTGCTCGCGCGCACGGGCGTCGGCGTCGGCGCGCTCGACCTCGTCGAGCTGAACGAGGCGTTCGCGTCGCAAAGCCTCGTGGTCATGCGTGAGCTCGGTCTCGACCCGGAGAAGGTGAACGTCAACGGCGGCGCGATCGCGCTCGGCCATCCGCTCGGCATGAGCGGCGCCCGCCTCGTCGTGTCGCTGCTGCACGAGCTCCGCCGCCGCGAAGGCCGCTACGGCCTGGCGACGTTATGCGTTGGCGTCGGTCAAGGTCAGGCCGCGTTGTTCACTCGCTGAGGCTCGCTCACTCGCTTCACGGGGGAAACCATGTTGCCCCCGTGGGCCCCCTTCTTCGTGTGCTCACGGCGAAGCGTGGCCACTGCTGCGCGGAACAAGTTCCGCTCCGCGACGAAGAGCTTTAAGACCGAGCGCTAACCAACAGGAGGTCGAATGTAGATCACGTCTTCGTGCTTCGTCGGCACGAAGGAGGCGCCGATGCTCATGATCACGCGCTCGACGTGAGCGAAGATCTCGTGCGAGGCCTCTTCGTCGCCCTCGGCGCACTTGACGGTGATGCCGAGCTCGTCGACGGCCTTGGCCTTGAGGCCGGCCTCCTCGAGCTCACGGAGCAGCCGGTCACGGTCCGGGATGCGTGCTGCTTCGACCTGGATCGTGTTCGACATGTGCTCCTCCTCGTTTCTTGCTCGGATCCGATAGATGCCCGTTCTTCGTCAGAGAGAAACGTGCTGCCTCATCTCGGATCCAGAGTGTGCGCTATTCGCTCCCCCGCCGTCAACCGGTATTTTGCGGTTCATGGCGGAAGCGCCGTTCAAGCCGTTCGGGCTGTAACGAGGACGCATCCGCGTGTACGCGGCGGCCTTGCCGTCCGCCTGGTGAGCCTTGCGTTCGGGCTGCTTCTGTTCGCGCTCGCGATCGTGCTCATCCTCGAGTCGAAGCTCGGCCTCTCGCCGTGGGACGTGCTCAACCAGGGACTTGCGAAGCACTCGCCGCTCTCCTTCGGCATGGCGAACGTCGCGATCGGGCTGACCGTGCTCCTCCTCGGCTGGTCGCTCGGCGGCGCGCCCGGCCTCGGCACGTTCGCGAACGCCGTGCTCGTGGGAGCGTTCATCCAGGGGCTCACGTCGATCCATGCAGTGACCGCGCTCGCACACGACGGCCTGTCGGTACGGATCCCGCTCCTCGTCGTCGGCATCTGGCTGATCGGCCCCGCGTCGGCGTTCTACATCGGCGCGGATCTCGGCGCGGGGCCGCGCGACACGTTGATGCTCGTCGGCTCACGTCGCACCGGGCGGCGCGTGGGACTCGTGCGTGCGGTGCTCGAGGTGTGCGCGCTCGCGATCGGCATCGTGCTCGGCGGCACCTTCGGCGTCGGCACGGTTCTCTTCGCCGTGCTCGTGGGGCCTGTTGTCGAGTCGTCGTTCGCGCTGCTGCAGCGCTCGCCGCTCGCTGCGAGCACACCGACGCACACGCCTGTCGTCACCGGCGAATGAGCAGGGCTACGCGTCGACGGGCGCAACGGGCGGACGCCGCCGCGCGGCCCCGGCGCTCGCCAGCACGACCATGCCGATCGCGATCCACGCGCGCGAGCGCAGGTGCTCGTGCAGGAACACGAATCCCGCGAGCGCCGCGACGGCGGGCTCGAGACTCAGCACGACGCTGAACACCGCGGGCGGCAGGCGGCGTAATGCTTCGAGCTCGAGCGACCACGGCAGCGCCGACGACAGCAGCCCCACACCCACTGCTGCGCCGACGAGCTGGGCGTCGCCGAGATGACGACCGGCGCTGATGATTCCCCACGGCAGTGCGAGCAAGCCGCCGACGACCATCGCCGGCGCGAGGCCGGTCGGCCCGGGCCAGCGGCGGCCGACACGGACGCTGAGCAGGATGTAGAGCGCCCAGAACAGTCCCGCAGTCGCGGCGAGCACGATGCCGGTCGCATGCACGTTCTTGCCGCCGCCTTCCGCGAGCAGCGCAACGCCGCTGCCGGCCAGCGCGACCCAGACGAGATCGACGAGCCTGCGCGAGAGCAGCACCGCGACGGCGAGCGGCCCGAGGAACTCCACCGTGACGGCGATGCCGAGCGGCAGGCGCGCGATCGCCTCGTAGAAGCACAAGTTCATCGAGACGAGCACGACACCGAGGACGGCCACGAGCTGGAGATCGGCGCGGCTGCGCCCGCGGATCTGCGGTCGTGCGATCGCCCAGAGGGCGAGCGCACCGAACAGCAGTCGCAAGAACACGACCCCGGGCGGGCCGAGCTGCGGGAAGAGCGACTTCGCGACCGCGGCGCCGCCCTGCACCGAGCACGCCGCGCCGAGCACGAGACCGACGGCCGAGAGCCGGCGCTCGCGCATTAGAGGCTTGATGCGGGCTGGCCGCACGCACGGATGGTGTGCCAGACGCTGCGCGCTTCGCCCGTATCCGTCTTGAACGTAGAACCACTATGTCCTGCGACGGATCCAGCCGAATCGCTTGGTCTGGCCCATCCCCGCACGCACGTCCAACCCACATCAAACCTCTTAGTTCTTCAGCGAGAGCCCGGCGCCGATTCCGAGCAGCACGATCCCCGCGACGCGGGGCCAGTGCAGCGCGACCTTGTCCGAGCCGAAGAGGCCCCAGCGGTCGATCGCAGCGCCCATCACGAGCTGGCCGGCGATGAGGATCCCGAGCGTCGGCGCGGTGCCGATCCGCGGCCCGGCGTAGGTGATCGTGAACACGATCAGCAGCCCCATCAGGCCGCCCATGAGGATCCACCAGGGCTGATGGAAGGCGTCGACGTAGGCCGAGAAGCTGTGCCGGGCGATCACGAGGATCAGGAATGACGCGACGGCGGTGAACAACGTCGCAAACGCGAGCGCACCCGCGATGCTGATCCGGTCGCCGAGCTGCGACATCAGCGCGACCTGGACGGCGCCCGCGAGACCGGCGAGCACGGAGAGGCCGACCGCTATCCCGCTCCCCGACACGGTGTCCACCTTAACCGGGGGGTGGGATAGCCAGGGCTCCTCCTCGGTTCGGTCGGGATAGTCTCCCTCCGCCAGCGACCGAAAGGAAGCCATGTATCGCGTTGTCGTGCTGCACGAGAAGGAGCCGGACGGAGATTCCTACGCAGAGCACGCCGAGCTCTGCACACACGTCCCGAATGCAATCTTCCGCCACGGCAAGGTCTTCGGCTCGCCGATGGGCGAGCCGTCATTCGCGTATTACGCAGAGTGGGAGTTCGCCGACGAAGACGCATTCAAGAACGGCGCGCGCAGCGACGAGTTCATGGCGGCGGGCAAGGACGCGTACGAACGCGGCTTCCCGCAGCCGAGTGTGTTGTTCGCCGACATCTCGTGAGCGGCTCCGCCGGCGAGGACCTGGTCGTCGTCGAGCGAGACGGCCCGATCGCCGTCGTGCTACTGAACCGTCCGAAGCAGCTGAACGCACTGTCGGGCGAGTTGATGGCGGCGCTCGCCGCCGCGTTGGAGGACCTCGACGCGGATCCCGAGATTCGCGCGATCGTGGTCGGAGGCGGCGAGCGGGCGTTTGCCGCCGGCGCGGACATCGGCGAGCTTGCGACGGGCACGCCGATCTCGCTCTACGAGGGTCGGCGACTCGATCGGTGGGACGCGATTCGCGACATCCGGACGCCGCTCGTCGCGGCCGTGTCCGGCTTCTGCCTCGGCGGTGGGTGCGAGCTCGCGATGCTCTGCGACCTGATCGTCGCGTCGGAGTCGGCGAAGTTCGGCCAGCCCGAGATCAATCTCGGTGTGCTGCCCGGCGCGGGCGGGACGCAACGACTCACGAGGGCGGTCGGCAAGGCCGTGGCGATGGACATGATCCTCACCGGGCGGATGCTCTCCGCGCGCGAGGCGCTCGACTTCGGGCTCGTTGCGCGCGTCGTAGCGAAGGAAGTGTGGCTCGACGAGGCGAAGCGCGTCGCCCGCGAGATAGCCGCAAAAGGGCCGATCGCCGTGCGGCTCGCGAAAGAGGCCGTCGACCAGGCGTTCGAGACGACGCTCGCGTCGGGCATCGCGTTCGAGCGCCGTGCGTTCCTGCTTGCGCGCGCCTCAGAGGATGCCGGCGAAGGGCTCCAGGCGTTCGTCGAGAAGCGCCCGCCCGAATTCAGAGGGCGGTAGATTCCCCGCATGGCCGAGGTCGAAGTCACGCGCGACGGCGCGGTGCAGACGATCACGCTGAACCGCCCCGAGGTGTTCAACGCGTTCAATCGCGCCGTGCACGCGGGCCTGCGTGAGGCGTTCAAGGAAGCGCGTGACTCGGAGGTACGCGCGGTCGTCGTCACCGGCGCGGGCAAGGGCTTCTGCGCGGGGCAGGACCTGAAGGAGTTCTCCGAGGCCGGCGACGTCAGCGACGCGCTGCGCGCGACGTACCACCCGAACGTGCTTGCGATTCGCGCGCTCGAGAAGCCCGTGATCGCCGCCGTCAACGGCGCGTGCGCCGGCGCGGGCCTGTCGTTCGCGTGTGCGTGCGACATCCGCATCGCCTCCGACGCCGCGACCTTCGTCCCCGGCTTCATCGGGATCGGGCTCGTGCCCGACGCCGGCGGCACGTACTTCATCCACCGTCTTCTGGGCGCGCCACGCGCGTTCGAGTGGATGTCGTCGAACCGGAAGCTGACAGCGGCGGAGGCCTACGCGTGGGGGCTCGTCTCCGAGGTCGTCGAGGCGGA
>DATEXK010000246.1:0-8082 GCA_035257065.1 Gaiellaceae bacterium
CTCTTCGGTGGCGCGATGCGGCAGGCCGGAATCGTCGCCGCCGCCGGTATCTACGCGCTCGACCACAACGTCGAGCGAATCGCCGACGACCACGCACGCGCGCACCGGCTCGCCGAGGGCTGGGCCGCGGCAGGCCTGCCGGTCGATCCGGCGCAGACCGAGACGAATTTCGTCCAGATCGACCTCGCGCCGTTCGGCCTCACCGGGCGAGACGCCGAAGCGCTCGCAGCCGCGGAGGGCATCGGCATCTCCGACACCGTCCATCCGACGATCCTGCGCGCCGTCGTCCACCTCGACATCTCCGACGACGACATCGAGCGCGCGATCGAAGCCGTGCCGCGCGCACTCGGAGCGAGGGCCCGTGTCGGCGCCTGAGGAGCTCGTCGGCGAGCTCGAGCGGCGCATCCGCCACGAGCAGCGCGAGCAGCGGCTGCCGAGCATTGCGGCCGCCGTTCTCCGCGACGGCGAGCGCGTCTGGGAAAGCGCCGTCGGGGCGGCCGACGTCCCCGCAGAGGTCGACGCGACCCCGGACACGCAGTACCGCCTCGGCTCGATCACGAAGACGTTCACCGCCGCCGCGATCATGCAGCTGCGCGACGCCGGCAAGCTCGATCTCGAGGACACGCTCGACAAGCACGTGGATGCGGCTGCCCACGCGCCGACACTGCGCCGCTTGCTCTCGCACACGTCGGGGCTGCAGCGCGAGACCCACGACGATGCGTGGCTGAAAGCACGCTTCGCCGACATCCCCGAGCTGCTCGACACGCTCGGCGAGGCCGAGCAGGTGCTGCCACCCGGCGCGCGCTACCACTACTCGAACCTCGCATTCGCGCTGCTCGGCGTCGTCGTCGAGCGCGTCTCCGGCATCCCGTACGCGCGGTACGTCGAGGATCGGATCCTCACGCCGCTCGGGCTCACGCGCACGACGTTCGAGTCGCAGGAGCCGGCCGCAACCGGCTACGTCGTGCAGCTGTACGTCGAGGGGGTCTGGGCCGAGGCTCCGATCGGCACGGGAGCATGGATGGCGGCCGGACACATGTGGGGGACTGTCCGTGACCTCTGCGCCTGGGCGTCGTTCCTCGCCGCGCCGGACGAGGCGGTGCTCGCACGCTCGACCCTCGAGGAGATGCGCACCGTCCAGACGATCGAGGATCACGTGCGTTGGAGCGGCGGCTACGGCCTCGGCCTCATGCTGCAGCGCGACGGCGACCGCATTCTTGCCGGCCACGGCGGCTCCATGCCCGGCTTCATTGCCGCGGTCTACGTCTCGCCGGCCGACAAGGTCGGCGTCGGCATCCTCACGAACTCAAGTGGTGCAGCGCTCGGCGACCTCGCGAAGAAGCTCGTTGGCACGACGGTGGAGCGGTGGCCCGTGCCGCCTGCGCCCTGGAAAGTGGAGGCGCCGCCGCCCGACGACGTCGGGCCGCTCCTCGGGATCTGGTTCATGGAGGCCGATGCGTTCACGCTGCGCTGGAAGGACGGCAAGCTCGACGCGCGCTTCCCCGGCGACCCGGAGTGGAAGCCGTCGGCCGTGCTCGTGCGCGAGAGCGCCGACCGCTGGCGTGTCGAGTCCGGCTGGGAGCAGGGCGAGGTGCTGCGCATCGAGCGGGACGCCGGCGGCGCAATCGTGCAACTCGTGCTCGCGGGCTACCCCGTCAAGCGCGAGCCGTCGGCCTGGGCCTAGACCTACTCGTACTTCAGCGCGTCGAGGATGTTGAGGCGCCCCGCGCGGCGCGCCGGGAAGATCGCGGCGACGAGGCCGGCGATCACGGCGGCGACGATGAAGACGATCAGCGTTCCCCACGGGATCGTGAACGCCTGGTAGCCGATCGCCTTCCCGACCATCAGCGCGAGCACGACGCCGACGGGGATTCCGAGCGCCGCACCGAGCAGCGCCGTGATGATCGCCTCGTGCCGGATCATGTTGCGCACCTGACGCCGTGTCATGCCGACCGCGCGCAGCATGCCAATCTCGCGTGTCCGCTCGAACACCGTCAGCACGAGCGTGTTCACGATTCCGAACAGGCTGATCACGATCGACAGCGAGAGCAGGACGTACAGGAGCCGCAGGAGAAGGGTGATTCCGCTCTCCTGCGTCTTCGTGAACTGCGTCTTCGTCTGGATCTTCGCGTCGGGGAAGCGCGCAAGCGCCTGCTTGAGCCGGGCAAGGTTCGTGTCGGTGACGCCGCCGCGCGTTTTCACGAACGCGAAGAGGTTCTGCGGATTCGGGTAGGCCTTGTCGAATCGCGTTGCCGAGATCGTGATGTCGCCGAACGGCGTGCCGCCCTTCGGCGGATCGAAGATTCCGCTCAGCTTCAGGTGCAGAGTCGCGCCCGTCGGCGTCTTCAGCGCGATCGGCGAGCCGACCTGAATGTCGTGGGCCTTTGCAAAGTCCTTGGCGACGATCGCGCCGGTGTTCCCGAGGTGGTCGGGCGTGGCGGCGGTTCCGTCCTGCCACTTCAGGTCGATCACGTTGCTCACGGTCGGCTCGACGGCCGTGATGGTGATCCGGCTGCCGAAGGCCTTGGCCTCGCCGGCGCGAACGCCGCTCACGACCTCTACACCCGGTACGCCGCGCAGCGCTTTCTCCGACGCGATCGATGTGGGGGTGAAGCCGTTCTGCGACGTCAGCGCGTAGTCCGCCGTGAAGAGCTTGTCCACCGCACTCTCGAACGTCGTCTTCAACCCCGCGGCAAGCACTGAGACGAGCGTCACGAGTGTGAGCCCGATCATCAGTGCAGACGCGGTCGACGCCGTGCGCGAGGGGTTCCGGATCGAGTTGCCGCGCGCAAGCAACCCCGGCGCACCGCCGAACCGCGCCGCCGGGAACCCGAGCAGGCGCGCGACCGGCGGCACGAGCGTGGGCGCGAGCATCGATACGCCGATGAAGACCGCGACGGCGCCGATGCCGAGTGAAATCAAATGCACCTTCGTCGAGCCGGGTCCGAAGAGCCCGAAGAGCATCAGGCCGAAGGCCAGCGCGATCACGACGATTGCGATGTGCGGCCCGAAGCGGGCGAAGCGGGACGGTGGGAGTACCGCTCCTTCGCGCACCGCGGCGATCGGCTGCACGCGCGTCGCACGCAATGCGGGCCGGACTGCGGCGATCAACGTCACGACGATCCCGACGACGAGCGCGACGATCACGGTCCGGGAAGCGAACACCGTCCCGACCTGCGGCAGGTCGATCCCGAACCACACGAAGACCTGGTTCAGCAGCTTCGCGAGACCGAAGCCGAGGAAGAGTCCGATCAGAGACGCAATCACGCCGATGACGAGCGCTTCGAGCACGACCGACCAGTACACCTGCCTGCGGGTTGCACCGAGCGTGCGCAGGGTCGCGAGCTCGCGCATCCGCTGCGCGACCGTGATGCCCATCGTGTTCGCGATCACGAAGATCCCGACGAAGAGCGCGATGTAGCCGAACGCGAGCAGGAAGTACTCGAGGATGGTCAGGAAGCCGTTCGTGTCCTTAGCGGCCTGTTTTGCCTCCTGTTGGCCGGTGCGGACCTGTGCGGTGGCCGGCAGCAGCGGCCGGATCTGCGAGACGAGCTCGGCGGGCGTGACGTTCGGCTTGCCGGCGACGCCGATCGAGTCGAGCTTGCCCACCTTGTTGAAGATCCGCTGCGCGGTCGGCGGGTCGAAGATCGCGAGCGTCGAGCCGCCCAGCGAGCTCACGCTCCCGAACCGAACGAGCCCGGCGATGCGGAACTTCTGGAGCGGGCCGCGCGTGAGGACGCCGATCGAGTCGCCGACCTTGAAGTGCTTCGAGGAAGCCGTTTTCGCGTCGATCGCGATCTGGTTCGGGCCGCTCGGCCAGTGGCCTTCGGTGAGGACGAGCGGGTTGAACCGCTGGTCGCCTTTCGGATCCACGCTGAAGGCGAGATTCGGCGCGCCGCCGAACGAGACGACCTTGTTGTCGCGGCCGACGAGCTTCGCCTGGTCTTCGATGCCGCCCTCTGCGACCGCGACGCCCGGCAGGGCCCGCACCTTCCCGAGCAGCGACTCCGGCAGCGACGGCAGCACGATGCCGTTGTTCGCGTTGCCGCCGATCGCGCTCTTGCCCGTGATGACCGCGTCCGTGTTCTTGTAGACCTGCGTGAAGACGGTGTTGAACGCGGCCTTGATCGTGTCGGTCAAGACATAGGTGCCGCTGATCATCGCGACGCCGAGCACGACGGCGACTGCCGTGAGCGCGGCCCGCAGCTTCCGGCCGAGCAGCCCTTTGAGGGCGACCCCGATCACGAGCTGAGGCTGCTCATCACCTCGAGCACCTCGGCGGCCGTCGCGTCGCGCCGTTCCTGGACGATGAGCCCGTCTGCGAGGAAGAGGACGCGGTCTGCGATCACGGCTGCACGCGGCTCGTGGGTGACCATCACGGTTGTCTGGCCGTACGAGCTCACAGAGGTGCGGAGGAGATCGAGGATCTCGCCGCCGGTCTTGGAGTCGAGATTGCCGGTCGGCTCGTCCGCAAAGAGGATCGTCGGGCGCGTGACGAGCGCGCGCGCGATCGCGACACGCTGCTGCTGGCCCCCGGAAAGCTCCGACGGGCGGTGCGACCGGCGCTCGCTGAGGCCGGTCTCCTTCAGCAGCTCTTCGAGCCACTGTTGATCCGGCTTCTCGCCTGCGATCGAGAGCGGCAGGATCACGTTGTCCTCCGCGGTCAGCATCGGCAGCAGGTTGAAGAACTGGAACACGAAGCCGATGTGTGCACGGCGGAGCCGCGTCAGTTTCGCGTCGGGGAGCGTCGTGATCTCCGTCCCGGCGATCGCCACCGTGCCCTCGGTCGGCGTGTCGAGCCCGGCGAGGATGTGCATCAGCGTCGACTTCCCGGAGCCGGACGGCCCCATGACGGCGACGAGCTCGCCGGCCTGGACGTCGATCGAGACGCCGCGGAGCGCGTCGACCGCGGTCGACCCTTCGCCGTACCGTTTCGTCAGCCCGTGGGCCTCCACGACCGTTCCGCCCGCCGGTGCGGGCGCGGGAACACGTGATCCATCGTTTGCGCTCATGGGCGAAAACCTAGCGAGGGTTGAGGCCGCGCGATATCCGGAACTTTCCTGATCCGCTACGGATCAGCGATTGCCGGCCAGGAAGAAGCCCGCGGCCACCGCGACGTAGGCGACGAGCAGAAGCCAGCCTTCGTAACGCCGCGAACGTCCATCACGCACCATGAGGCCGACGACGAGCACTGCCCCGGCCATCGCTGCGGCTTCCTCCCAGCGGAACGTGAGCGGCAGCGGGTGCGCGAAGAACAGTGACAGGAGCATCACCGCCGGCGTGACGAGCAGCGCCACCTGCGCGCTCGAGGAGATGGCGATCTCGCTCGCGAGCTTCATCTTGCCGGCGCGGGCGATGACGATCGCGCCGCCGTGCTCGGCGGCGTTGCCGACGATTGCGACGATCACGACGGCGATGAAGAACTCGCTCGCACCGACGGCGTGTGCAAACGAATTGAGCGAGTGCACGAGCACCTCGCTGACGAACGCAGTGGCGACCGTGCTCGCGCCGAGCGTCAGGAGGGCCGTGGGCAGCGACCACGCGCCTGCCGCCGGGTCTGCACGCGCGGTGTGCCGGTGCCGGCTGAGGTTGCGTCCCGTCACGGTGAGATACAGGACGAGCAGCAACACCGACACGGGGATCGACGCGACGACCGCGGTGTGCCGCTCCGGGGCGCCCGTGTAGCCGAGCACGATCGGCACGAGCACCGCGAGCACTGCGACGCCGCAGAGCCCGAGGTGCGTGAGCAGCGACCTGCGGTCGAGCGCCGCTTTGTCGGGACCGACGATCTGCGCGACGCCGAAGACGAGCAGGATGTTCGAGATCACACTGCCGGCGAGCGATCCGCGGACGACCTGAGGCAGCCCGTCGTTGATCGCGAGGAGCGCGATGATCAGCTCAGGCGCGTTGCCGAAGCTCGCGTTGAGGAAGCCACCGATGCCGGGGCCCGTGTGCTCTGCCGCGTGCTCGGTCGCTTCACCGATCAGCCATGCGAGCGGGATGAGCGCTGCGCCCGCGAGCGCGAACATCACCGTCTCGTCGACGTCCGCGAGATAGCTCAGTGCGATCGTCGCAGGCGCGAGGGCAAGCAACGCCCAGAGGATGCGGCGTGCCACGGCGCGGGTAGCCTACCGGCCCGTGCTCGAGGCGGTCCTCTTCGACTGGGGTGAGACGCTCATGCATTGGGAGTGGGACCCCGACCTGCTTGCGCTCGGGCACGCGGCGGGCCTGCGTGCCCTCGGACAGGAGCCGCGCCCTGCTCTCACGCAGCGGTTCAGCGAGGCCTACCTGCCGCTGCTCGCGGTTCCCGGCACGCTCGAGGAGGTCGACTACGGCGCGCTGATCGCCCGGCTGCTCGCCGAATCCGGCGTCGAGGCCGACGAGGCCGGGGTCGAGCGGTTCCTCGAGGCGGAGCATGCCGCCTGGCGGCCGGCGCACCAGCTCGCCTCGACGACGCACGGCCTGCTCGAGGCGCTCCGAAGCCGCGGCCTGAGGCTCGGGCTCGTCGCGAACGCCTTCGATCCGCCGGCCCTGCTGCATCGCGACCTCGAGGAGCTCGGCATCGCAGAGCGGATCGACGTCGCGGTGTTCTCGTCGGAGACCGGCCGCCGCAAGCCGGATCCGGCCGGCTTCGAGCGGGCGCTCGAGCAGCTCGACGTCCGGCCCGAGCGGGCGCTCTTCGTCGGGGATTCCCTCGTCGGCGACGTCGGCGGCGCGGCGGCCCTCGGCATGCACACCTGCCAGGCCGTCTGGTTTCGCGCGGACGATGCTCCGGACGCGCCCGAGCCGGAGTTCCGTGCCTTCACCCAGATGGACGTCCTGACGGTGGTCAAGCGGCTGTCGTAAGTCGCGACTCCGTTGCCACAAGCGGAAAACGGGCGAAAAATCAAGCCTTGCGGCGGTGGAAAGCGGGCGCACACAATGGGTCCGATGAGTGACGTCTCGCAGCGGCTCGAGGAGCTCGCGCTCCCGCTCCGTCCCCAGGATGCGGTTGACTGCCGCGGCTGCGAGGTGCACTGCGACAAGGTGGTCTACCCCTCGGCGTGCCTCGATCGCTCGTGCCCCTTCGTCTACGCCTACGACGAGCACGGCCACACCTTCATCGGGTGCATGCAGAAGGTCTACGAGGCCGAGATCGACCTCGACATGCTGCGCATGGCCGAGCGCCAGCGTGAGGGCTTCGGCGCCGTGCGGGCGTTTCGCGTGCCCCTGCCGATGTGCCGCTCGGAGATCGAGCCGTGCTACGAGCACCGCGCCGGCGAGCTCGGCTGCGTCAACCCGGAGTTCAAGGAGCTGCCGGAGGGATCGCCGACGTTCCGCGTGATCGCGCGGCTCCGCTAGTCACGCCTGCGACCCAGCGAAGCGCGAGCAGGCCGACGGCCGGGAACACCGCGGCGACGAGGAACGCGACGCGCCACGACGTTGCGACGACGAGGGCTGCGAACGCCGGTGTGGCGACGGACACGAGGACGCCCAGCACCGTCTGCTGAAAGCCGAGAGCGGCGCCGCTCTTGCCCGTGCCCGCCATCTCGGCTGCGGCCGTGAAGGCGACGCCGTTCCAGGAGAGGCTCAACACACCGGCCACGACGAGTACGGGGACGAGCACGGCGAGCGGCGCATCGACCAGCAGCGCGACCGCGGCTGTCCCGCCCGCGATCAGCAGGCCGAGCATGCGCAGGGGCCCGATGCGCGAGCGAACGTGATCGGACCACCGTCCGGCGGCGATGCGTGCGCCGATACCGAGGACGTTCATCGCCGCAAGGACGAATGCCGCCGAGTGCGTCGTGAGCCCGCGATGCTCATGGAGGAACAGGACGGGATAGTTGGTCAGGGCGATCTGCGCCACGACGAAGAGGCCGGAGCCCGTCGCCAGCAGCCAGTTGCGCAGGTCGCGAAGCGGGCGCGCGACGTCGGCCAGATCGATCTCGGCGCGCACGGGCGCCTCGCGCAGGAGCAGCGCTCCCACCGCCGCGCCCGCGAGCGCTCCTGCGCCGAGCGCGAGAAAGGCATGCGAGGGGTTGCCGCTCGCTGCGAGCCACGGCAGTCCGATCGCGGCGGCGGCGCCGCCGATCGGCACCGCGG
>DATEXK010000247.1:0-2688 GCA_035257065.1 Gaiellaceae bacterium
CGACCCACCGACGCCGGCCGCCGCGCAGGCGCTCGGCCTCGCAGTCGTGTACCAGCACCTCTCGATTCTCGAGGACCTGACGGTCGCCGAGAACATGGTCTTCGCGATGCCGCGCCACCTTCGCCCTCCGGTCGCGCGCGCCGCAGCGTGGACGCAGGAGATGCTCGCCGCGATCGGCGCCCGCATCGACCCGGCGGCGCGTGTCACCGAGCTCAGCATCGCCGACCGGCAGCTGCTCGAGATCGCGAAGGCGCTGGCGCTCGAGTCGCACGTGCTCGTTCTCGACGAGCCGACGGAGTCGCTCACGCCGGCCGAGGCCGAGCGGCTGTTCGAGCAGATCCGTTCGATCACCGACCACGGCACCGCCGTCGTCTACATCTCGCACCGCTTGCCGGAGGTGCGCCGCATCGCCGACCGGATCACAGTCCTGCGCGACGGCGAGACGCGCGGCACCGTCCGTGCGAGCGAGGTCTCCGAGTCCGATGTGCTCCGCCTCGTGATCGGCCGCTCCGTCGACCAGGCGTTTCCCGCGAAGGCGGGAAGGCGTGAGGACGCGCAGCCGCTGCTTCAGGTCGCGGGGCTCAGCGGGCCCCGCTTCCGCGACGTCGATCTCGAGGTCGCGCCCGGTGAGGTCGTCGGCCTCGCGGGCGTCGAGGGCAACGGGCAGCGCGAGTTCCTCCGCGCGCTCGCCGGGCTACTGCCCTCCCAGGGCGCGGTCCACCTCGGCGGGAGTCCCGTCGACACGGGCGACCCGGGGAAGGTGCGGCGCGCCGGCATCGTTCACCTGCCGGGCGACCGCCATGCCGAGGGCCTGCTGCTGCAGCTCTCGGTGCGCGAGAACACGACCCTGCTCTCGCTGCCGAACGTGGCGCGGAACGGGTTCGTAAACCGGCGGCGCGAGACGGCGGTCGTCTCGGAGCAGATCGCGCAGCTCAACGTGCGGACGCCGTCGAGCGAGACCCCCGTCTCGTCGCTCTCCGGCGGGAATCAGCAGAAGGTGCTCTTTGCGCGGTCGCTGCTCGCCGAGCCGACCGTGCTGCTCGCCGACGAGCCCACGCGCGGAGTCGACGCCGGTGCGCGCATCGAGATCTACCAGGTGCTACGCAACGTGGCGGATGCGGGGAAGGCTGTCGTCGTCCTCTCGTCGGACGTCGTCGAGCTGCAGGGGCTCTGCGACCGCGTGCTCGTCTTCTCGCGGGGCGAGATCGTGCGCTCGCTCGAGGGCGACGAGATCACCGAGGAGAACATCACCGGTGCTGCGATCACGTCCGCCACGCACCGCGAAGGGCTCGCCGCCCGTGCGCGTCGCATGTTGCGCGTCCGCCGCTTCGCGGCCGGCGACTATCTCCCGTCCGTCGTGCTCGGGCTGCTCATTCTCGGGCTCGGGGCGTACACGACCGTCGACAGCGGCCGCTTCCTGTCGCAGTTCAACTTCCGCAGCATGCTGCTGTTGACCACCGCGCTGGCGCTCGTCGGTCTCGGCCAGCTGGTCGTCGTCCTCACCGGTGCGATCGATCTTTCCGTCGGCCCGCTGACCGGGCTCGTCGTGGTCGTGTTCTCGTTCTTCGCCCAGCAGGGACAGAGTGGGGGCAGGCTGGCGCTCGGAATCCTCGCCGTGATCGGCGTCGCGGTTCTCGTCGGCCTCGTGAATGCGACGCTCGTGCGCGTCTTCAGGCTCGCATCCGTCCTCGCAACGCTCGCGACGTACATCGTGATCCAGGGTGTCTCGCTGCTGCTGCGCTCCGTGCCGGGCGGCTACATCCGGGGCGGCGTCACGAGCAAGCTGACGACGAACTGGGGCTGGGTGCCGCTCGCGTTCATCGCAGCGTGCGTCCTCGCAGTCGTCGCCGAGCTCCTGCTCCGCTTCAGCCGGCCCGGGCTCGCGCTGCGCGCCGTCGGCTCGGACGAGACCCGGGCGCACCGCCTCGGCGCACGCGTGAACGCGACGCACGTGGGCGCGTACGTCGTCTGCTCGCTCTTCGCGGCCGCCGGCGGGATGATGCTCGCCTCGCAGGTAGGGGTCGGTGACCCGCGAATCGGCGTGAACTACACGCTGACGAGCATCACGGCGGTCGTGCTCGGCGGCGCGAGCATCTTCGGCGGCCGCGGCTCGTTCATCGGCGCGCTGCTCGGTGCGATACTGATTCAGGAGATCATCACGTCGACGACCTTCTTGCAGATCGGCATCGCCTGGCAGTACTTCCTGCCGGGAATCCTGATCCTCGTCGGCGCAGGCATCTACTCCCGCGCCCGGAGCGCACGTGTCGGCGTCGTCAGTGCAGAGCCGGCATGAGCGCCGCCGTCGGCAACATCGTCGAGATCGGGATGCCGCGGTTGTCGGACTCGATGGAGGAGGCGACCGTGTTGAAGTGGCTGAAGCGCCCGGGCGACTCTGTCACGCGCGGTGAGGAGCTCGTCGAGGTCGAGACGGACAAGGCGACGGTCGTCTACGAGGCCGAGCGGACCGGCGTGCTCGAGGAGATCGTGGTCGACGAGGGCGAGACCGCAGTGCTGGGCGCAGTGATCGCGAAGCTGCGCGTGGCCGAAGACGCGGCGCCTTCCCTATCGCGCACCGCCGTGGCGAAGCCGGCTGTGCAGCAAGCCCGAACGCCGACGGCACCCGTGCCGGCAGGCGGGACGCGAGCGGGCCGTGTGCGCGCGACGCCCGTTGCGCGCCGTCTCGCGGAC
>DATEXK010000248.1:0-18823 GCA_035257065.1 Gaiellaceae bacterium
GTCGACACGCGCCGGCGTGATCCAGACGTCGCCGTTCTCCTCGCGGATCGAGAGGTTGCCGCCCGAGGTCGTGGTCATCCGGTAGCGATAGATCCGCTCCATGAGCTGGCAGATCTCATCGCGCGGCGGGAGGAATGCGTACGTCAGTGCGGAGTCGCCTCCATCCACGGGGCGTAGTCAGCGAACGACCAGGATGCGCCGCCGAGGCCCACGGCCGAGACCTCGGTGCTGCCGATAGACCGCGCTTGCGTCGCCACGTCACACTCACGCTACTCGACGACGGCGAGCTCGAGCCCGAGGAGATCGGCGACCTTGCGCACGCGCGACAACTGGTGTCCGACCCCGAGCGCGACGTGGTGCGTCGGGCCTTCGGCGCACCAGGCGTCGAAGAACGCGCTCGGCCCCGATCGGAACCGGATCCGCGAGTTCGTGTTGCCGATTCGGAAGGTCGGCCCCACGATCGACTCGCCCTCGGAGGCGAGCAGCTTCAGCCGGCCCTCCGCCGTCTGGGTCACTCCGAGGATCGTCACCGGCCCGAGCTTGACCTTCATCTCGATCGAGAGACCGGCGCCCGCTTTCCCGTGGTAGAGCTTGAGGGCGCGCGCCACGGGCCGGCCGTCGGAGATCGCAAGGTGGCCGGGGCCGTCGTGCCCCATCAGGACGAACCCCTCGTCGAAGTCGAGCCCGTAGAACTCGGTGTAGGAACCGCCGCAGCCGAGGCGGTCGAGCAGGAGCATGGCGAGATTCGTCTTCAGGTCGCCCTCGCCGGAGGCAGGCACGCCGCGACGCGTGAGCAGCGAGTTGCCGACGATCAGGCCGGCCGCGACACGCTCGGCGATATTCCCGCCGACGCCGCGGTAGTAGTACGTCAGCCCGTCGAGCTCGAAGTCCTCGACCAGGCGGTCGAGGCCGACCGCGACGCGCGCCGACCACTCGAAGACCTCGGGCGTGATCTCGGCCGCAATCGGGTCGAGTCCGGCGTCGGCGAGGTCGAACGTCTCGCGAATCTCGTCGCCCTTGCGCTCGATCGCTGCGGGGTCGGCCGACTCGACTCGCTCGACGAGGTCGTCGATCTCCAACACTTCGATGTGGGCGCCCGTTTGCGCTTGCACCTGCGTGAAGTCCGAGTACATGTCGAGCATCCCCGGATACGTGTGCCCGAGGAAGCCGACACGCGCGGCCCGCAGGCTGTGCACGGCGTACGCCGCGTCCAGCCACTCGCGCAGCACGTCCCACGCGGGGTCGCCGTCGAGGAGCGTCCCCGTCACCGTCCTGAACGGGATGCGCGCGCGCACGAATGCGCCGGCGATCTCCGGCACGCAGCACGCCGAGCAGTTGGCGAGCCACTCGCCGGTGGTCATGCCGTCGTAATCGAGGGTGCGCGTCGGCTGGAGATTGAGGACGACTACAGGCGCATTGACGGCCTGCACGACCGGAAGCACCTGCGACGACGTCGCGTACGTCGCCGTGTAGAGCATGACGAGGTCGAGGTGCGCCGCAGCGAGCGTCGCGCCCGCCCGGCGCGCGGCCTGCGCCGTGTCGACGAGCCCTGCCGACACGACCTCTGCACCCATGTTCTCGAGCCGCGTTTCGATTCCACGCTGATAGCCCTCGAGCCGCTCGCGCAGGCCTTCGAACTGCGGCCAATACGCGCTGAGGCCGATCCCGAACACGCCGACGCGCGCCGACGCGCCCCGATTCATGGCTCCTCCACGTGCGTGGCTGCAACGTTGCGTCGAGCCGCCGCGATGCGCAGGCGCGCGCGGCCACGCCGATAGAGCTCGCCGCCGTTCGGGACGATGACGCTCGCCACGAGCAGAGTGCCGACGACGATGTTCTGATCCTGCGCCGGCATGAGGTCCGCCGTCAAGGCCGTCTGGAGACAGCCGAGAACGGCCACCGCCACGACCACGCCCGCGATCGTGCCGCGACCGCCGAAGATGGAGACGCCGCCGAGCAGCACGATCGTGACGACGAGGAGCTCCGTCCCGACACCGGAGTCGTAGCGGGCGGATGCGAACCGAAGCGTCCAGAGCACGCCGGCGAACCCGCTCAGCATCCCGGAGAGGACGAACAGCCCGAACTTGATCCGCTTGACGCGGATGCCGGCGAAGAAGGCCGCCTCCTGACCGGCGCCCGTCGCGAAGATCGCCCGTCCGAGCGGCGTCGCGTGCAGGACGACGGCGAAGACGAGCGCCAGGATCGCGAAGAAGGCGATCGAGTACGGAATGTGCGTGCCCGGAATCGGCACGACGCCGATGTTCGTCAGGTAGGTCGGGAAACCGCCGATCGTGTCCGTCGGCAGGATCCCCTGCGCGATCCCGCGGTACAGCGTGAGCGTCCCGATCGTGACCGCGAGCGACGGCAAGCCGACTCGCGTCACGAGGAAGCCGTTGAAGGCGCCGAGGACCGCGCCCAGAGCGACCGCGGCGAGCATCGCCGGCCAGATCGGCCAGCCGTGCTTGAAGAGCTCGGCCATGAGGACTCCGCTGAGCCCGAGCATCGACCCGACCGAGAGGTCGATCTCCCCGGTGACGACGATCAGCGTCAGCGGGAGCGCCATGATCGCGACCTCACCGACGTTCAGGCAGATGAAGAAGAGATTGCTCGACTGCAGGAAGTACGGGGAGACGTCGGCCCCGAACGCGATCGTTCCGCCGAGCAGGACGAAGAGGAGCAGCTCCCAGCGCACGAGGCCGCCGAGGCTGCGACGCGTCGGCGCCTCGCTCGACGCCTCGTCGCCCGGTTTGAGATCGAGCTCAGACACGCGCTCTCCGTCGCGTACGCAAGGCGGGCGCCACGCGCAGCGCGATCAGCCGGTCGAAGGCGATCGCACCGACGAGCAACGCCCCCGCGAGGGCCTGGCTCCAGAACGACGACACGTTCACGACGACGAGTGCGCTGTTGATCGTGTTCAGGAGGAGCGCGCCGAGCGCGGCGCCGAGGACGGTGCCGCTCCCGCCGAAGATCGCCACGCCGCCGACCACCACCGCGGTGATGACCTGGAACTCGTAGCCGACGCCCGCGATCGCGTCGACCGAGCCGAAGTACGACAGCCAGACGGCGCCGGCGATCCCCGCGATGCCCCCGCTGACGACGAAGGCGAGAAACACGCGCGATCCCACCGGGATACCGGCCAGGCGGGCTGCATCCGGATCCGACCCGATCGCGTAGAAGTCGCGCGCAGTGCGGAAGCTGCGCATCGCGTAGGTGGCGATCGCGACCGCCACGATGGCGATGATGCCGAGGTACGGAACGCCGGCGATCGTGCCGTAGCCGATCTTGTTGAAGTTGTTGGGCAGCATGGATGCGTTGACCTGGTTGCCACCGGCCCACGCGCCGTCGATCCCACGGATGATGTAGAGCGTTCCGAGCGTCACGACGAGGCTCGGCACACGTGCGACCGTGACGATCGCGCCGTTGACGATCCCGCACGCGGCGCCGATACCGAGGGCGAGCAGGAAGACGAGCACGAGCGGGGCGTGCGGATGGTGCACGTAGAGCACACCGGTCGCGTAGGCGGAGATGCCGAGCACCGACCCGATCGAGAGATCGACGTTGCGGGTGACGATGACGGCGGTCTCGCCGATCGCGAGCAGCGCGATGATCGACGCGCCCGAGAGCAACTGCTGGACGCTCGTGGCGCTGAGGAAGAGGTGATTGTCGATCGTGGTCGCGCCGACGACGAGCACGAGCGCGAGCACGATCCCGAGCTCGCGGAAGCGGAACAACAGCTCCGCGAACGTGTGCGAGCTCGCAGACGGCTCGACGGCGTTCCGCTCCTCGGCGAGGACCGTCACGCGGCCTCCTCGACCAGTCCTGTGGCCGCACGCATGATCGCGTCCTCGCTCGCGTCCGCCCGCGCGAACTCGCGCATGACGCGACCCTCGAAGAGCACGACGATGCGGTCGGCCATGCCGAGTACCTCTGGAAGCTCGGACGAGATCATCAATACCGCGACGCCCTGCGCGGCGAGCTCGGAGAGGAGGCGGTGAACCTCGGCCTTCGTCCCGACGTCGATCCCGCGCGTCGGCTCGTCGACGATCAGCAGCGAGGGCTCGCGCGCGAGCCACTTCGCCAGGACGGCCTTCTGCTGGTTCCCGCCCGAGAGCGTCCACACCGGGTTCGCCAGCTTGCCGTATCTCAACTGCAGGCGGAACGCCCAGTCCTTCGCGAAACGCCGCTCGGCTCCACGCGGGATCAGACCCGCCCGCCGGACGCGGTCGAGCGACGCGAGCGCGATGTTGCGCTCGATCGAGAAGTCCATCACGAGACCCTGCTGGCGCCGGTCCTCCGGGACGAGGGCGATCCCGGCCGCCATCGCGGCCGTGGGCGACCCGGGCGGCAGCCGCCTGCCGTCGACCTCGACCGAGCCCGCGTCCCAGCGGTCGATCCCGAAGATCGCACGGGCGACCTCCGTGCGACCCGCGCCGACGAGACCGGCGAGCGCGACGATCTCGCCGCTCCGAACGTCGAACGAGACGTCGGTGAAGACTCCCTCGCGCGTCAGCCGGTCGACGTTCAGGACGACCCGGCCCGGCTCGGCGTACACCTTCGGGAACAGGGCGTCCATGTCCCGGCCGACCATCGCCCGGATGACGGACTGAAGCGTGAGCTCGCCGACCGGCTGCGTCAGCACATGCCGTCCGTCGCGCATCACCGTGATGCGCTCACAGACCGCGAAGATCTCTTCGAGCCGATGTGAGACGAACAACACCGCGTTGCCACGCGCCCGCAACGTCTCGACGACGCCGAACAACCGCTCGACCTCCGTCGTCGTCAGCGCAGCGGTGGGCTCGTCCATCACGATCACCCGCGCGTTCGACGTCAACGCCTTCGCGATCTCGACGAGCTGCTGGTCGGCGATCGAGAGCCCGCGGGCGGGCCGGTCGGGGTCGAGGCGGACTCCGAGCTGCTCGAACACGGCGGCTGCCTCGCGGCGCATCCGTCGGCCGTCGATGCGGCGGAAGCGCTTGAGCGGCTGCATCCCGACGAAGATGTTCTCGGCGACGCTCAGGTCGGGAAAGAGCGTCGGCTCCTGAAAGATGATCGCGATCCCGGCGGCCTGCGACTGCTTCGCGTTGTCAAAAATCGCCTCCTCACCGTCGAGCACGAGCCGGCCGGCGTCGGGACGATGGACGCCGGCAAGGATCTTCACGAGCGTCGACTTGCCCGCACCGTTCTCGCCGACGAGGCCGTGGACCTCGCCGCCGAACAACTCGATGTCGCCGTCCTCGAGGGCGTGCACGGCGCCGAAGCTCTTCTGGGCGTGCTCGAGGAAGAGCACGGGGGCGGGATGCGTTTGCGTCACGATCGTTGCGTCCGAGGGAGGGGCGCCGCGATGCGACACCCCTCCCCCTGTGTGCCTAGAAGTTGAACTTGTCGACGTTCTTGATGGTGAACGTATACGGCGGCCCGAGGATCACCTGCGGCCGCCCGTCCGTGCCCTTGAGGATCTTGTAGGTGCCGAGCTTGCCGGCCTTGAACGTCTCGCCGACCTTGCCCTTGATGGTGCCGTTGGCGAGCGCCGAGACCGCGTAGCCCGCGAGGTACCCGAGATCTTCGGGGTTCCAGAGCGCGAACGCCGCCACCGTGCCGTCATGGACGTACTTCTTCATCTGGCTCGGCAGGCCGAGACCCGTGATCACGACCTTCTTCTTGTACTTCGAGGTCGAGAGATATTGCGCGGCCGAGGAGATCCCGACCGTCGTGGGCGATTCGATCCCCTTCAGGTTCGGATACGCCTGCAGCATGCTCACTGTCGCCTGCCGCGACTGAGCCGGGTTGTCGTTTCCGTAATAGATCTTCACGAGCTTCATGTTCTTGTACTGCGGCTTCTTCAGCTCGAGCTGCATGTACTTGATCCACGCATTCTGGTTCGTGGCCGTCGAGGCCGCGGAGAGAATCGCGAACTCGCCGGTGTAGTGCATCAGCTTCCCCAGCAATTGGATCTGGCTCCGGCCGATCGTCGCGGTGTCTGCCTGGTTGATGAAGAGCGAGCGGCAGTTCACATCCGAGTCGAAGGCGACGACCTTCGTACCCTGCGCCTGAGCCTGCTTGAGCGCCGGGCACACGGCCTGCGGGTCGTTGCCGGCGATGACGATGCCGGCCGCGTGCGCCTGGATTGCAGCCTGGATCGCCGGCTGCTGTGCGGCGGCGGTGTCCTCCGTGCCCGAGGACACGACCTGCGTGTCGCCGAGCGCGGTGAGGGCGAGCTTGCCGCCGTGATCGGCGATCACCTCGTACGGGTTGAGCGTGTCCTTCGGGATGTAGTAGTACGTCTTGCCTGCCGCCGGGCGGCTCGGCGCGGCCAGCGCAGCCGCCACGGCGACGCCTGACACGACCGCTGTCGCAACGAGAGCCGCGACCCACTTGCGCTTCCTCATAGCCTGATCCTTTCGAGTTCCTCGAGGGTTAACGAACCGAGGCCTGATGCGCCTCCTACGCATCACCGCGGGTACGCGGCCGTGACGCCGCCGTCGACGTTGATGACATTTCCGGTGGACTTGGCCGAGCGCGGGCTGGTGAAGAACGCAATCGCCTCCGCGACGTCCTCGGCATAGACGTTGACTCCGAGCTTCGTCCGGCCGCGATAGAAGGTCTGGAGGCCGTCCTCGGTCACGCCGTAGGTACTGGCGCGTTCAGCCTTCCAGTCCGACGACCAGATGCTCGAGCCTTGAATGACCGCGTCGGGATTGACGGTGTTGACGCGGATCCCGTGCGCGCCGCCTTCTTCGGCGAGACAGCGGGCGAGGTGGAGCGAAGCCGCCTTCGCTGAGGAGTACGCCGCCGCGTTCGCCCCGGCGACAAGCGCGTTCTTGGATCCGACGAACACGAGCGAGCCGCCCCGCCCCTGCTCGATGAGCACGCGGAACGCCTCACGGGCGGCGAGGAAGTAGCCGCGGGCCAGCACCGCGAAGTTGAGCTCCCACTCGTCGAGAGTCGTCTCCGTCACCGGTGCGCTGGTTGCGAGTCCAGCCGACGCGACGAGGATGTCGAGACCGCCGTATTCGAGCACCGTCCTGCGCACCATCTCCGCCACGGCGGCCTCGTCGGTGACGTCCGTCGCGACGGCAATCGACCGCCGCAGGCCATGGGCGGCCACGAGCTCGTCGGCGACTTCCCTCGCGCCGTCGGCGTTCAGGTCGGCGACGACCACATGCGCGCCGCGCTCGGCGAGCAGGCGCGCGGTCGCGCGCCCGATACCGCTGGCGCCTCCCGTGATCAGTGCCACGCGGCCGGCAAGCTCGCCTCGCGGAGGGGCCTGCGCAAGCTTGTATCGCTCGAGCGGCCAGTACTCGATCGCGAACGCCTCGCTCTCGCTCAGGGACCGGAAGCCGCCGATCGCGTCCGCGGCGTCCTGCACGGCGATCGCGCGGTGGTACAGATCGCGTGCGGTGCGCGCCTTCGCCGCGTCGATGCCGCTCGTGACGATGCCGACGCCCGGGATCAGCACGACGCGCGGCCCCGCCGGGTCGATCGGGAACTGGCCGGTTTCCTCGTCGAGGTTCCGCTCGTAGTAGCCGCGATACCACACGGAGTAGTTCTCGACGCCCGTCCGGAGCGCCTCGGCGAGCTCGTGCGCGGAGTCGGTCTCCGGGTCGAACGCGACGACGAGCGGCTTGTGCTTGGTGTTGATCAGGTGGTCGGGGCACGGCGCGCCGATCTGGCTCACGTCGGGCGCGCGAGCCGAGGAGGCGAATGCGACAGCCTCCGGGCTGCGGTCGACCTCGAGGACGATGCCGTCCGCGTCGCCGAGGAGCGCGCCGCGGAGCACGGGAAGGGTCAGCGCGAGGAGGGCTTGTGCTTCACCGTCCCCGAGCTCCGCGACCTTGTTGCCGCCCAGGCCGAACCGGCCCTCGCCGGCGCGCTCGAGCGCGCGGACGGCGCGCGTGACGAACTCGATCGTGCCGCGATAGCTCTCCTCCGGCGTCTCGCCCCACGTCACGAGACCGTGCTTCTCGAGCAGAACGGCACGCGCAGAAGGATTCGCATCGAGCAGCTCCGCGATCCGCTTGGACATCTCGAAGCCCGGCCGCTGGTAGTCGAGCCAGACCGCTTCGGCGCCGAACGCTTCCTCGGCGAGGCTGTGCCCTTCCGGCGAAGAGGTCAGCGCGATGATCGCGTCCGGGTGCGTGTGGTCGACGTGCATCGCTGGAAGGAACGCGTGCAGTAGCGTCTCGATCGACGGCCGGGGCTGGTTCGACACGAGGCCGCAGGCAAGGAGGTACTCGACCATCGTCGCGTCGTCCATCGACTCGCGTTCGCGCAACGGCAGGATCTCGTCGAGGCGCAGCGCCGGAAAGCCGGCGGGTGTGATCGATGCGAGATCCGTACCGGAGCCCTTCACCCAGAGGACGCGCCGCTCTGTCCCGGCATGGTCGACCGCCGTGCCCTTCGAGGACGTGTTGCCTCCACCTTGATTGGCGAGCGCCCGGTCCGAGCCGAGGAGATTGGAGCGATAGACGAGCGCTTCGAGTCCTTCGAGCCCCGCACCGATCGCGTCGTCCCACCTGTCCTCCGGCGCCGGAATCCCGCGCAGCGCATCTGCGACGTCGCTCAAGCCCTCACCTCCAGCGTCGGCAGGGCGACGCCTGTTTCGAACCGCTCTCTCGCCGCTTCCCATTCGGCCGCGTCCTGCGGCTCGTAGAGCGTCGGCGTAAACGATGCGCGCACGACCTCGCGCCCTTCCCGGACCGACGCGATCTCCCCGAGGGACATCGCCTGGACGAGGAGGTTCCCGAGCAAGGTTGCTTCTTCGGGTCCGGCAAGGACGGGGACGCCTGCGGCGCTCGCGGTCCAGCGGCAGAGCAGCTCGTTGCGGGCGCCGCCTCCGACGAGATGAATCTCCGCCGGCGCGACGCCGGTCACGGAAGCGAGCACATCGATCGTCTGCGCGTGCTTGAGAGCAAGGCTCTCGAGGATGCAGCGGACGACCGCGCCCGGCTCGACAGGTTCCGGCTGTCCCGTATGCGCGCAGAACGCGCGCACGCGCGCCGGCATGTCGCCCTGGTCGGCGAACGCCGGGTCGTTCGGCTCGATCAACGACTGCAGCGCCGGTGCTTCCTTCGCGAGCGCGACGAGCTGGTCGAAGGAGTAGTCGTGACCCTCGAGGGCCCAGACGCGACGGCACTCGTGCACGAGCCACAGCCCGGCGACGTTACGCAGCAGCCGGAAGGTCGAACCGACGCCACCTTCGTTTGTGAGGTTCGCTGCAAAGCTCGCGTCGGTGACCACGGGTTGCTGCACTTCGGCCCCGACGAGCGACCATGTGCCGGCGCTGATGAACGCGGAGCTTGGCTGGCGGAACGGCACCCCGGCGACAGCGGACGCGGTGTCGTGGGTGCCGACGGCGACCACGACCGCATCTCCGAGCTGAGTTTCACCGGCAACGCCGTCGCTCAGCCGCCCGAGCGTCGTCCCCGGCTGGACAACTTCGGGCAGCAGCCGTGTCGGGATGTCGAGCCGCTCGAGCAGGTCGACAGCCCAGCCACCGGTGCGCGGATCGAAGCACTGGGTGGTCGTCGCATTCGTGAACTCCGACGTGCGTGCGCCGCAGAGCCAATAGTGCATGAGGTCGGGAATCAAGAGCAACGTCTCCGCGACTTCGAGCGCCTGATCGCGCTCGGCGGCCATCGCGCCGAGCTCGAACACGGTGTTGATCGGCATGAGCTGGATCCCCGTGCGCTCGTAGAGCTCCCGCGCGGGTACCTTCGCCAGCACGCCTTCCATGGCGCGGGTGCGACGGTCGTCGCGGTAGTGGACCGGGTTCTGCACGAGACGGCCGTGCGCATCGAGAAGACCGAAGTCGACGGCCCAGGCATCGGTGCCAACCGAATCGACGCGGCCGGCCTCACGCGCGGCAGCACGTAGACCGTCGATCACATCCTGGTAGAGGCGCAGGATGTCCCAACTGAGCGTGTCGCGCGTTCTGACCGCGACGTTCGGGAAGCGATGCACCTCCGAGACCCTCAGGTGCTCACCATCGAAGCGGCCAACGGCAACCCGGCCGCTCTGAGCGCCGAGGTCGATCGCAGCGAACGTCCCCATCAGCCGCCGGCCTCGTCGTTTCGGACGGCTCGACGCAGATCGCGCGGCCGCAGGGGCGGCGGCTCGCGCGGTCCAGGATCGACCGTCATTACGTCGACGCCTGCAGCGCGCCACTCCTCCACCTCGGCGATCGGCGCGCTCGAGTCCGTCACGATCCCGGCGAGGTCCTCGACCTGGACGAATGCCAGCAGCGCGCTCCGATGCCACTTCGTGCCGTCGAAGATGCCGAACACCTGCTCGCATGCATCGGCCATCTCCTGCTTGATCCGGACCTCGTCCGGGTTGAGGTCCATCAGACCGCGCGAGATGCTCAATCCGCGTGCTCCGAGAAAGCCCTTGTTGATGCGCGTCGTCCGCAAGACGTCCGCGCCGAGGTCACCGACAAGAGACATTGCGGAGAGCCGCAGCGTCCCGCCGGTCACGAGCACGGTGATCCCGGGCGCATCGGCGAGCGCGGTCGCGACGAGCAGACCGTTCGTGACGACCACGAGCTCCCGTTTCGAGCGAAGCTCGAGGGCGAGGTAGTACGCCGTGGTGCTCGCGTCGAGCGCGACGGCCTCACCCTCGTCCACCATCGCGGCCGCGGCGCGCGCGATCGCCCGTTTGCGCTCGACCTCCAGGCGGAGCCGCAGGTCGAACCCGACCTCCGACTGCCCGAGCTGCAACGCCCGTACGCCGCCTCGGATCCGCGCGACGAGGCCCTGCCGCGCGAGCGTGGTCAGGTCGCTGCGCACGGTCACCTCCGAAACAGCGAAGGCTTCCGAAAGTTCCGCAACCTGAACGTAATCGCGATTTTCGAGCAGGTGAAGCACGTGCTGCATGCGCTCTTGCTGTGTCAGATTGCGGAGATCCTCTGATCCGTCGATGCGCGCGACCTTACGCCAGCGATTCGGGCAAGTCAATACCTCCGAACCACTTACGAAACTCCTCGAAACGAAGGCAGCTCGTAATTTCGTCGCGGATGCGTCAGACTCGCCCTGTATGAGCGACGACGCTGTCCGCTCGAAGCTTGCCGCGCTCGAGATCGAGACCCCCTCCTGGGGTTACGGGAACTCCGGCACGCGCTTCCACGTCTACCCCTGGCCCGGCGCGGCCCGCACCGTCTGGGAGCGGATCGACGACGCTGCACTCGTCCACCGCCTGACCGGTTGCTGCCCGTCGGTCGCGCTGCACATCCCGTGGGACCGCGTCGACGACTGGCCGGCACTGCGTGACTACGCGTCCGAGCGCGGGATCCGGATCGGGGCGATCAATCCGAATCTGTTCGGAGACGACGCGTACCGGCTCGGGAGCCTCTGTCACCCGGACGCGCGCGTGCGCGCGCAGGCGCTCGAGCACTGCCGCGAGTGCGTCGAGATCGCGCAGCAGGTCGGCTCCACGATCATCAGCCTCTGGCTCGCCGACGGGACGAACTACCCCGGCCAGGACGACCTGCGCGACAGGCATGCCCGGCTCGCGGCGGGACTGGAGGAGCTCTACGGCCTGCTGCCGCCCAGCACGCGATTGCTCGTCGAGTACAAGTTCTTCGAGCCGGGCTTCTACAGCACGGACCTCCCCGACTGGGGAACTGCCGCAATGCTCTGTCAGCGCCTCGGCCCGCAGGCGCAGGTCCTCGTCGACACCGGCCACCATCCACAGGGAACGAACGTCGAGCAGATCGTGGCGGTGCTGCTCGCGGAAGGGCTGCTGGGCGGCTTCCACTTCAACAACCGCAAGTACGCCGATGACGACCTGATCGTCGGGTCGATCGACCCGTTCGAGCTGTTCCGGATCATGCGCGAGATCGCCGCGGGCGGAGCCGAGAACATTGCGTTCATGATCGACCAGTCGCACAACATCGAGGGAAAGATCGACGCGATGATCCAGTCGGTCATGAACATCCAGACGGCGTACGCGAAGGCGCTGCTCGTCGACGAGAAGCGGCTCACGGAGGCGCAGCTCGCCGGTGACGTACTCGGCGGCCACCGGACTCTCCTCGAGGCGTTCGAGACGGACGTGCGCCCGCTGCTCGGCCGCTTTCGAGCGCAGCTCGGCGTTGCCGAGGATCCCGTCGCCGCGTTCCGAGACGGAGGCTACGGAGATGCCCTCGCTCGCGACCGGGGCACCGCTTCCGTCGAGAGCGCCTACGAACAGCTGTGACGAGTAGGCCGGCATGCGCATCGCCCTCTTCGTGACCTGCATCGGCGACACGCTGTTCCCCGAGGCCGGGCGCGCGACCGTGCAGGTGCTGGAGCGGCTGGGCCACGAGGTCGTCTTCCCGGATGAGCAGACCTGCTGCGGCCAGATGCACATGAACAGCGGCTATGCGCGTGAGGCGCGGCAGCTGGGTCGCCGGTTCGCCGAGATCTTCGGCGACTACGAGGCGGTCGTGTCGCCGTCGTCGTCGTGCGTCGGGACGGTGCGCGAGGTGTTGGGAATGGACAACGTCTTCGAGCTGTCGGAGCTGCTCGTGAAACGGCTCGGCGTCGAAGACGTCGGCGCGTCGTTTGCAGGTCGCGTTGCGTACCACTCGACGTGCCATTCGCTGCGCGTGACGCGCGTCGGCGACGCGCCGCTGCGCCTGCTGCGCAACGTCCGTGGACTCGAGCTCGTCGACCTGCCGCGCGCAGACGAGTGCTGCGGCTTCGGTGGGACTTTTGCGATCAAGAACGCCGACACCTCGAGCGCGATGCTCGCGGACAAGTGCGATGCGATCGAGTCGACCGGC
Source organism: Gaiellaceae bacterium (assembly GCA_035257065.1). Taxonomy (GTDB): domain Bacteria; phylum Actinomycetota; class Thermoleophilia; order Gaiellales; family Gaiellaceae; genus Palsa-739. The sequence continues at coordinate 12,758 of DATEXK010000248.1, forward strand.
GCGGCCTTCTGCACCGCCGTCGACAGCTCGTGCTTGCTCCAGATCGGTGGTGGGCTGTCTCGCCGTGGCTCCGCCGTTCGACCCGTCCACATCGCCGAGATCCTCGCGTCGACGTGACGAGCTTTCCGGAGGCAGCACGAGTCGAGCTGGCCAACGTCCAGCTGCGAACGAATCTCCGCAATGCGACCGACACGATCCAGGCAAAGCGCGCGAAAGTCGTCGACGAGCTGCCCGACTGGGAGGAGCTGCGCGAAGCCGGGAAAGCGATCAAGACCGACGTGCTGGGGCACCTCGACGAGTACCTGCTGCAGTTCGAGGCGGCGGTCGAGGCCGCGGGCGGGCAGGTGCACTGGGCGCGCGACGCCGCCGAGGCGAACGCCGCCGTCGTCGACGTCGCCCGCGCGCACGGCGTCGACGAGGTCGTGAAGGTCAAGTCCCTGACCACGGACGAGATCGGACTCAACACAGCGCTCGCCGAGGTGGGCATCCACGCGCTGGAGACGGACCTCGCCGAGCTGATCCTCCAGCTGGACGGCGACTGGTCGTCGCACATCCTCGTTCCCGCCATCCACCGCAACCGCACAGAGATTCGCGACCTGTTCGCGCGGACGATCGCGCCCGGGATCGAGTCCGACGACCCGCGCGACCTTGCCGAGGCGGCGCGGGTCTACCTGCGCGAGCGGTTCCTGGCCGCGCGCGTCGGGGTCAGCGGCGCCAACTTCGGCATCGCCGAGACGGGCACGGTCTGCGTGGTCGAGTCGGAGGGCAATGGCCGGATGTGCACGACACTGCCGCCCGTGCTGGTAACCGTGCTCGGCATCGAGAAGCTCCTCCCCCGCTTCTCCGATCTCGAGGTCTTCCTCCAGCTGCTGCCGCGCTCCGCCACCGGCGAGCGGATGAACCCGTACACGTCGCTCTGGACCGGCGTGACGGCCGGCGACGGCCCGCAGGAGTTCCACGTCGTCCTGCTCGACAACGGCCGCACCCGCGTGCTTCGCGACGAGGTCGGGCGGCAGGCGCTCCACTGCATCCGCTGCAGCGCCTGCCTGAACGTCTGCCCCGTCTACTCCCGCACGGGCGGCCACGCGTACGGGTCGGTCTACCCCGGGCCGATCGGCGCGATCCTGGTGCCGCAGCTTCTCGGCATCGAGAACGCGGCCTCCCTGCCCTTTGCATCGAGTCTCTGCGGCGCCTGCTACGAGGTCTGCCCGGTCAAAATCGACATCCCGAACGTGCTGCTGCACCTCCGGGCGAAGGCCGTCGAGGCCAAGGCTTCCGCCACGGAGCGCATCCTGATGCGTTCGATCGCCTGGCTGTTCGGAAGCCCCCGGCGGCTGGCGACCGCTCAGCGGCTCGGCCGCGTCGTCCAGCGAGCGTTCGTACGCGAGGGCTCCATCCGGCGGTTGCCCGGGCCGCTCGCGAAGTGGACGCGCACCCGCGACCTGAGACCGGTCGCCGCCGAGAGCTTCCGCTCTTGGTGGCGGCGGGAGCACCGATGAGCGGCGCACGCGAGGAGATCCTGCAACGGATCGCCACTGCTGTCGGTGCGTCCTCCGCCGAGGAACCGCCGGCCGGCGGGTACCGGCGCGCGGGAACCCTCTCCGACCAGGGGCGCATCGGGCTCTTCTGCCGCCGAGTCGGCGAGTATCGCGCCGAGGTCCACCGCGCCGACGAGGCAGACCTACCGACGCTGATTTCGTCCGTCTGTATCTCCCACGACGCCCGGAGGCTCGTCGTCCCTCCCGGGATTCCCGCAGCCTGGCGCGGCGCGGATGTCGAGCTCGTCGACGACCACGGTCTTTCAGCGGCCGACCTCGACGCGGTCGACGGCGTGCTGACCGGTTGCACGGCTGCGATCGCCGAAACCGGCACCATCGTTCTCACGGCCGGCCGGCACGAAGGCCGGCGCTCGCTCACGCTCGTCCCTGATCTTCACGTCTGCGTCGTGCGAGAGCCGCAGATCGTCGAGCTCCTGCCGGAAGCGCTGGCGACGCTTGCCGCCGACCGGCTCGAACGGCAACCGATCACGTTCATCTCCGGGCCCTCGGCGACCTCGGACATCGAGCTCAGCCGCGTCGAGGGCGTTCACGGCCCCCGAAACCTCGTCGTCCTCGTCGTCAAGGAGTCGTCATGACACAGCGAACCGCATTCGTTCTTTCAGTCCGCCCGGAGAAGATCGAGGAGTACGTTCGTGCTCACCGAGAAGTCTGGCCGGAGATGCTCGACGCCCTCCGCGGTGCGGGGATCCGGAACTACACGATCTTTCGCGACGGCAACCAGATGTTCGGCTACTTCGAGGCGGATGACCTCGCCGCCGCCGAGCGATACCTCGCGCAGCAAGACGTCTCGACGCGCTGGCAGGACGGCATGGCCCACTTCCTCGAAGAGCGCGTCCCGGACGGGGGCCCGCCCTCACTCCAAGAGGTGTTCCGCCTCGACTAGATCGCGCCCATTTATCTGGGGCCTGAGAGACTCACCGGCATGGTGACATCTGTCTCGGAACTGTTCGGTCTCGAGGACCGGGTCGCCGTCGTGACCGGTGCGTCGGGCGTTCTCGGCGGCGCGATCGCGCGAGGCCTCGCCGCGGCGGGCGCACGGGTCGCCCTCCTCGCACGGCGACGCGAGCCGCTCGAGGCGCTGGCGCGAAGCCTCGGCGAGTCCTCGATCGCCGTCGAGGCGGACGTGCTCGACGCCGCTCAGCTCGAACATGCCCGCGCAATGGTGCTCGATCGCTGGGGCCGGATCGACGCGCTCGTCAACGCCGCGGGCGGCAACGTCGCCGCCGCGACGGTCGGCGAGCGATCGTTCTTCGAGCTCTCTGCGACCGCGCTCGACGCGGTCGTCAAGCTCAACTTCCACGGCACGGTGCTGCCCAGCCAGGTCTTCGGAACCGCCATGGTCGGCGCCGATGAGGTGACACGGACTCGATCGATCGTGAACGTCTCGTCGCTGGCGGCGCACCGCGCGCTCACACGGGTGGTGGGTTACGGCGCGGCGAAGGCGGCGGTCGAGAACCTGACCCGGTGGCTTGCCGTCGAGCTCGCGCCGCGCGGCGTGCGCGTCAACGCCGTCGCACCCGGCTTCTTCGTCGGCGAGCAGAACCGCGCGCTTCTGCTCGACGAGTCCGGAGGGTTGAGCGCGCGTGGCGAGAGGATCATCGCGGCGACACCGGCGGGACGCTTCGGCGAGCCGCACGAGCTCGCGGGCACGGTTGTCTGGCTGTGCAGCGCCGCCGCGTCGTTCGTCACCGGCGTCGTCATCCCGGTCGACGGCGGCTTCGACGCGTTCGGCGGCGTCTAGGCCAACCGGTACGCGCGGCGGACGAGGCCGTAGGCGAGCTCCCACGCGAGGCGGTGCGCCTCCTCCTCGCCCAGGAAGCCGGCCTCGACCTTCCTGGCAAGCCAGCCGCACGTGCGGCGGCGCCAGAGGTCGTGCCGCGCGGGAAGCGCCGTCAGGGCACGGGCGTCGTCGACGAAACCGGCGAGGTTGTACAGCCCCGCCGTCTCGGTGACCCGATCGAGGAAACGATCGATGCCCGCCGCGCTGTCGTGGAACCACCAGGGGCAGCCAAGCAAGACGGCGGGATAGTGGCCTGCAAGCGGCGCAAGCTCGCGGCTGTAGGTGCTCTCGTCGAGCGTGAAGAGAACGACGGCGAAGCCGGGGTCGTTGCCGCACGCCTCGAGCAACGGTCGCAGGCCGCGCGTCCAGTCGGTCGCAACCGGAATGTCCGCACCAATGTCGCGCCCGAACCGCGCGGCGAGCGGGCCGTTGTGGTCACGAAGACTCCCGACATGGAGCTGCATCACGAGCCCGTCGTCGCTGCTCATCCGTGCGAACTCGTTGAGCATGTGCGCCTCGAAGCGACGTGCATCGGCGTGGGAGACGGTGTCCGCGAGCGCGGCCGCGAACAGCGCAGAGGCGTCGCGGCCGGCGAGCCGGGTGGTGTCGGCGCTCGTCGTCGCGTGATCGGTCGCCGTGGCGCCGAGAGCCTTGAATGCGGCGCGGCGCTCGGCCAGCGCTTCGATGAATGTCGCGTAATCGCCGACCTCGCGGTCGGCGGCGGCCTCGAGCTCGGACAGCGCGTCGCGCCAGCCGGCTGCATCGAGCGCCACGACCGCGTCGGGACGGAAGGTCGGCCGGATGCGGAACGCCGGCTCCGAGCCGGCGAGCGCGCGGTGCTCCGCGAGCGACGAGCCCGCGGAGTCGGTCGTCGACAAGCACTCGACACGGAACCGGTCGAGCAAGGCTTGCGGAGCGAACGCGGGCGTCGAAAGCTGCTCCTCGATCCGCGCGTAGATCGTCTCCGCCGAGGCCGGCCCGAGCTGCTCCTCGATCCCGAACACCGTCGCGAGCGTCTCGCGCAGCCAGAGCCCGGTCGGCGTCAGCGCAAAGAGCTGCACATTGTCGGCGAGCAGCTGCCAAACGGCGCGGTCATCGACTCCGGCATCGCCGCCGTCACGCATCCGGAGTCCGGCGAGCTCGAGCGGCACCCCTTGTGAGTAGAGCATCCGCACGACGTAGTGGTCGGTCGTGACGAAGAGCCGGCCGGGCGGGTCGAGCCGCGCCGCGGGATCGGCGAGGAGCCGCACGTCGATGTGCCCGTGCGGGCTCACGATCGGCAGCTCGGCGACGCCGCGATACAGGTCGAAGCCAAGCTCCGACGCCTCGATATAGCGGTCGGCCCTCAGACCCGCCACAGCCCGAGTCCCGGGTTCGGCAGGTACGTGAACGGCTCGCCGTCGAGCGCGTCGCGCGGCTCCTCGGTGCCGCGCGGGAACCGCTCGAGCGCCTCGTCGAGCGCCAGGTAGCGGAACCCGACCCCCTCGACGTCAGCGCGCGAGAGCTCGGGGCCGGGAGCGTAGGTGACGGTGAAGCGCCCCTCGGTCGAGCCGTGGATGAGATGCGCGACCGCCGCAAGGTTCGCCGCCAGCTCGGGGTCGACCGCCATCGCTTCGAGCGCCGCCTCGCGCCCGCGATAGCCGTGCCGCCGGATCAGCGCGTCCATGACGGGATCCTCGCCGAAGTGCGACACGCCCGGCGCCACGACGAAGAGCTCGCCGCCGTCCGCCATCGCGAGCCGCGTGCGGTAGACGGCCTTGTTCCCGAGCCACGTCGAGCGGTACTCCACGGGGTCGAGGTAGGCAACGCACCGGCGGAACGGCGTCTCGACAGTCTCGATGTTGACCTCGGCCGACAGCGCGGCGGCCATGCGGAACGCATCGCCTCCGGACGAGCGAGTGCCGCCTTCGCCGGCGAAGAGGCCACGCAAGACCGGCCCGTCGTCGCGAGCGTCGACGACGGTGAGGACGAACAACACCCGGCAACGCTGCTCGAGGAAGCGATCGAAGCCGCGGTCGAGCAGCTGCCGGACGGGCGCATCGACCCGCCCCAGCGTCTGCTCGATCCCGTAGACGGCGCTGAAGAAGTGGCTGCGCTGAATCGTCTCCTCACCGCCAAGCCCGATCGAGACGTGCTTCGTGTAGCCGCCGAACCCCGCCACCTCGTGTGGCACCACCTGTCCGACGGAAACGACGAGATCGTAGGAACCGTCGACGAGCGCTCTGTTGACGGCGAAGGGCAACGGGAGGCCGAGAGAATGGCCGACGACTTTGTCGACCTCGTCCGCGGGGAGCTCACCGACCGTCGTCACGTCGTCGCGCCAACGGTGGTGCAACACGCGTGCGGGGTCGATCGCGTCGCCGAACATGAGCCGGCACTCGGCAGGCCCGAGCGGCTGATGCGTACCGAGCGCGGGCATGACATCGATGCGCTCGACGTGGCCCTCGAGGAGCCCGGCGAGTAGCGCAACGATCTCTCCGGCGCGCGACTGCAGCCGCGTCTGATCGGGCGGCACGAGCAGCACGCTGCGCGCCCCCACACTCACGACCTCGCCTGCGAGGTCGCGCACGAACGCGGCGAGCTCGTCCCGCGAGACGTCGGCGGTCGATCCGCCGACGGCGAGGAGCGGCCGTCCGGGAGTCGTCGGCACGTCCCCAGGATAGGGCCGCCTGCTCCGTTCGGTGACCAGGGATTCGACGGGTGCGACAATGTGGCCCGTCGCGCGCC
>DATEXK010000249.1:0-2140 GCA_035257065.1 Gaiellaceae bacterium
CGCATCTTCGCCAACCAGGCTGCCGCGGCGATCGTGTCGGCGGCGCACCAGCGCGAGCTGCGTTTCCTCGCCGACCACGACCCGCTGACCCGTCTCCTCAACCGGCGGGCCTTCGTGGAGCGGCTCGACGCAGAGGTCGCACTTGCGATCCGCTACCGGCGGACGTTCGGCCTCGTGATCTGCGACCTCGACGGCTTCAAGCTGCTCAACGACCAGTTCGGCCATGCTGCCGGCGACGAGGCGCTCCAGGTGTTCGCGCGCATCCTGCACGCCGCCGTCCGCAAGGGCGACGAGGCCTTCCGGATCGGCGGCGACGAGTTCGCGCTCGTGCTCGCCGAGGCGGGGGAGGCCGAGGCGCGCGAGGTCATCAAGCGCATCGCGGACGACGTCGCAGGCCCTCGGGCGAGCTTCGGTATCGCGTCGTGCCCCGATAACGCACGCGATCCGCAGGCGCTCTTCCGGCTCGCCGACGAGGCGCTGTACGAGGCGAAGCGTACCGGCTCCGGCCTCGAATTCGTCGCCTGACGACTAGCCTTACCGCGCATGCGTCTCCCGGCCGGTCGCCTCGGCGTGCTCGCGGAGCGCGACTTCCGTTTCGTGTTCCTCGCGGGGGCCGTGTCGCAGATCGGCGACCAGATGATGCCGGTCGCGATCGCGTTTGCCGTCCTCGACCTGACGGGATCCAGCGCCGACCTCGGTTACGTGCTCGCCGCAGGAACGGCGCCGCTCGTTGCGCTGCTTCTCGCCGGAGGCGTCTTCGCCGACCGTCTGCCGCGCCGCGTTCTGATGTTCAGCGCCGACGCCGTTCGTCTCGCAACGGACGGGACGCTGGCCGCGCTGCTCTTGTCGGGCCACGCACGGCTCTGGCATCTGATCGTGCTTCAGGCGGTGCACGGAGCGGCGTCCGCCTTCTTCGGGCCGGCCTCGACGGGGATCGTGCCCCAGCTCGTCCCGGAGCACGGCCTGCAGCAGGCAAACGCGCTCCGCGGCATGACGATGTCGGTCGGCGGCATCGTCGGCCCGGCGATTGCAGGCACCCTCGTGGCGACCGTCGGCTCCGGGTGGGCCGTCGCCGGCAACGCGGCGACGTTCGCCGTCAGCGCGCTGTTCCTGTTCCGCGTGCATGCACCTGCGCTGCAGCGCACCGCCGACGCGCCGACCTTCTTCAGCGACCTGATCCACGGCTGGCGCGAGTTCAAGGCACGCAGGTGGCTGTGGACGATCGTCGCTCAGACATCCCTCCTGCATCTCATCGCGATCGCCCCGTTCTTCGCGCTGGGCGCGGTGATCGCGAAGCGCTCGCTCGGTGGAGCCGGCGCGTGGGCGCTGATCCTGGCGGTCTTCGCCGTCGGAACGCTCGTCGGCAGCGCGGTCTCGCTGCGCTATCGCGCGCGGCGCCCGCTCGTCACGGCGACCGTCTGGTGCGCTGCCCTCGCGCTGCCGATCATGTTGCTCGCCTTGCGACTGGACGCGCCCGTGATCGCGGCGGGGGCATTCGTCGCGGGTGTCGGGCTCTCGATCTTCGAGGCGCTTTGGTCGACCACGTTGCAGCGCGAGGTTCCGCGCGAAGCCCTGTCGCGGGTGAGCGCGTACGACTGGTTCGGCTCGATCGCGACGCTCCCCATCGGGTTTGCGCTGGCGGGCGTCGTTGCGGGCGCGATCGGCGCGACCACGGTGCTCTGGATCGGCGCCGCAAGCGTGCTCGTCTTGGCCGCGGCCGTCCTCGCCGTCCCCGACGTGCGGCGCATGGAGAGTCGGGCGATACCATCGCCCGATGCAGAAGTACGTCCTGTCTGAGCTGGACTCGGGCGAACGCGTGATCTCGGAGAAGGTGCCGGGCGTCCGCTCGGTGTCGCTCGGGTTCTGGATCGGCGCCGGCTCACGCGACGAGCGCGCCGACCGCGCCGGTGTGTCGCACTTCATCGAGCACCTCCTGTTCAAGGGCTCGCGCTCGTACGACGCCCAGCAGATCGCCGAGACCTTCGACGCGATGGGCGCGGAGCTCAACGCTGCGACGTCGCGCGAGCACACGGTCGTCTACTCGCGCGTCCCCGATCAGCACGTCGACACGGCTCTCGAGGTGATGACCGACATGGTCTTCGCGCCCGTGTTCGCCGAGGTCGACCAGGAACGCGAGGTC
>DATEXK010000250.1:0-7386 GCA_035257065.1 Gaiellaceae bacterium
CGGCCGATGGCGACGAGTAGCGGACGGAGCGACTGCGGCTGCCCTTCACGTAGTTGCCGTGCGAGCCCCGGTCCGAGCACGTAGTCGTGCAGGTACGCACCGCCGAGAAGCAAGCCGACGAGCACCGCCTTCACGGCGAGCACCCAGTCGAAGCCGCGCGGCGCTCCGTTGAAGGCATGCGCGCGCTCCGCAAGGACGACGCCGGTCACCGCCGCGATGCCGAGCGCGCTCCAGCCGATCGGCCGCCACCGCCGCCCGAGCTCACGCAGCAATGCGGCGCGTTCGGGCCCCTGCAGCCGCTGGACGGGCGGGATGGCGACGAAGACGAGCGCCACCGTGCCGCCGGCCCAGACGATCGCCGCCAGCAGGTGAACGATGCGCAGTGCGAGATCCACGGCCCCAGTCTCGCGCTTATTTCGGGTGTAGCTGAAGCACGTGCTCGCCGGCCCCGAACTCGACCGAGCGGATGACGTGCGGGCGCCCGTTCAGCCTGACCTCTTCGCCTACGCGCGGGAGGCTGTTGAACGTCAGGCGCCCGGTCGCGACGAGCTGGTCGGCCTCGTACGCGTGGTAGACGCAGGTCACCTGGCCGACGGACATCAGCGCCCTCGCAGCTTCACGCGCTCGCCGCAGCGCTCGCAGCGCTGGAACCGCTCGGTGAAGAAGAAGGGACGACGCCGCCGAGGCAGCTTGTGACCGACGAATCGACAGAGATGGCGCCGCATGCCGGCGTGGACACTAGCGGTACGCACGGCCCCGTCGATCGCATCCCATTACTCGAGCGGTGTTTCCCCACGAGCGTGGCGGGCATCTGGCTTCCGCGTGATCGCGCGCAACCTCATCGCAGCATCGGGCTTCGCGTCGGTGCACGAGCTGCTCAACTCGACGGCGTTCGACGTCGCGCGCAATCTCGCACTCTTCCTCGTGGTCGTCTTCTGGCTCGGTCTCGCAGTCTGGGTCTACCGCGATGCGCGACGCCGCATCGACGACGGGTTGCTCGTGGGCACCGCGACGCTGCTCGGGCTCTCCGTCCCCTACGTCGGCTCCGTGATCTACATGCTCTTCCGTCCGCCGGAGTCGCTCGCGGACGTCCGCGCGCGCGAGCTCGAGCTGCGCGCGCTCGAAGAGCAGCTCGGTCAGCACGCGCTGCACTGCCCCGTGTGCCGCCTCGAGGTCGACGCAAGTTTCCTCGTCTGCCCCGTCTGCACGACGCGGCTGAAGCGACCCTGTACGGGATGCGCCGCCGCACTCGAGCCCTCGTGGCAGGTCTGCCCCTATTGCGGTGTCCCCGAGCTCGTCGTCACACCCGAGCTTGGGCTCGACGCCGCGCTGACGGCTGAGGTTTCGGCCATCGGGAGCGGCAAGGCGCACGGCCGGCCGAAGCGCATGCGCAAGACGGGCTGAACCGCCGGGCTAGTCGCTTGCCTCGTTCCGGATCGGCTGCGCGGGGAGCGGCATCCGCGCGAGCACCGGCAGCGTGAGCGGCACGACGGACGGCGTGAACCGGACGAGAGCGGCGAGCGTTGCCACACCGCCGACGAGCTCGTACGTCGCCGAGTCGTTCACGAGCAGCGACGTCCCGATGGCGAGACCCACGGCGAGGACGAGGTCATGGGTCGCGCGCCGGCTTGCGAGACGAATCGCAAAGACGAGCGTGGCGACGAACCACAGCGCGAGCGGAAGCACGAGCGGCCAGTTGTGCAGCGCCGGCTCGTAGGCAAGCGGGACGCGGTTCTCCGCGACGGCGAAGAGCCCGGAGATGCCGTGGGTGAACGCGCCGCGCAGATGGTTCGGGCCCGCCGTGCGCAGGTTGAAGGAGACGAGCCCGAGCACCGTCGTCGCAGCGAGCAGCAGGAGGGTCACGAAGCCGCGGACCCCGAGACGCAAGACACGCGCGCCGAGGAACGCGAACGCCACACCGAGCACGATCGCGCCGCCTCCGTCCGAGCCGAACCGGTTGTCGGTGACGAGCACGAGCCCGAGGAGCGTGAAGAGCGCAAAGCCGACGGGCCCGAACTTCCGCGCCGCGAGGATCGAGCCCAGGAGGAGCGGCGCGAGCAGCAGGGTCTCGAGCTGGTTGCCGATCCCCCAGAAGCGCGAGTTCTGCGTCGGACCGAGCGGTGTCAGCGCGACCCACTCGGGCCGCGCGGCGAGCAGCACGAGGTGCACGACCAGCACGGCGAGGATCAGCGCGAGCAACCGCCCGTCGGTGCGACACACCCGGGCGAGCCAGAGGCCACCGCCGAGCGTCCCGACGGTCAGGAGCGCGACGATGAGCGGCTGGCTCGTCACCTGCGCAGCGCCGAGCGCGATGCTCGCGAACAGCGCAGCCGGGACGGCGGTCGTTGCGGCTCGCGGTCGCACCGCAGCCAGCAGCGCGATCACGCAGGCGACGACGATCAACGCCGGCAGCTTCAGGCGGTTGTTCGCGTGGATCTGGCGATCGAGGCTCGAGAGGCTCGCAAGCGGATCGGAGGCCGGCGTGGATGTCAGCGAACCACGCTTGCGACCGAGCGCGGTCGGCGCGATGTCGACGATCGACACGAGGCCCGGGATGCGGGTCGTGGGCGAGTCGAGCAGGCCGCGGAAGCCCCCGCCGAGCACGACCACCGGGTAGCGCCGGTCATTCGGTCCGGGCGGGCCGATCGGCGGCATCGCGACGACGATCGTGCGCATCCCCGTCGGCGTACCGGTGACGAGCGCCGTGCTGATGAGCCGGGGCCCGGACGGAACACCACCGAGGTGCGCGTTCATCTGCGCCCCGCGAACGAGCTGGGCGAGCGCCTGCCGCCGGTTCGTCGTCGGGCCCGCACCGGGGACGAGCAGCCCGACCGCGCCGTGCTTCGACATGTGGCGGAGCTGGGCGGGGCTCAGGTGGGCAACGATGACAACGCGGAACGGCGGCGAGCCCGGCACGGTCTTCGCCCCCGCAGGCACCGCGGCTGCGAGGCCGAGGAGCACGACGAGCAGGACGAGCGCGAGACGGGGCCGAAAATGCATCCGGCTGCGATTCTCGCGGACCCGGTGCAAAAGAGCGACTGCAAGCTTCATCCGCGTAACCGTCGCGGCCCGCAGCTTCGGCGCCAAGACGGTGCCGGTGCCCGTCGAGGCGAGCAGGCAGGACCCGGGGTCAGACCCGGGTCTGACCCCGGGGTTGCCGCCCGCCGCGTGGCTACGCAAGATCCGCGCCGGGAGTGGTTGGTTGTGGCCTGACTGCGCCGGACCCGGCGGGGCACACCGCATCACGAGAGTGTCACGAGCAAGCCGACGCGCGGATTTCGAACCGCGGACCCCTTCATTACGAGTGCTGTGCCACTTGGGCAAGAGCCAAAAAGGTGGAAAGCCGACGCGCGGATTCGAACCGCGGACCCCTTCATTACGAGTGAAGTGCTCTACCAGCTGAGCTACGTCGGCGAGTGGGCCATTCTAGCGGGGCGGCGGACGCGATTTCTCGGGGTCGAGAATGCTCGGACGAGGGATTCGCGGGCGGGCGGCGAAATCACCTTCTTCGACCCCCGAGGCGTCCAATCAGGCGCGCGAAGGACAGATTTAGCGACCTTCCTGTAAGGAAATCGCAAACATGTGATGTTTGGGAATGGACTTAGAGGTGTACCCGTTCTATAACTACGAGAGGCAGATTCGGCACATCGCGGGTTACCCGTGCGCCGGAGCCTCTCACGAGGCCGCAGCCCAGGCGGCCCGCCCCATACGACGAAAGGGATTCAGCTGAGCGACACCATGCACCTGCACGACCTCACGCCTGCCGAGCGCCTGGTCGAGGAGTCCGCCGAGCGCGGCTTCATCGAGGAGAAGGAGATCCAGGCCTTCGCTGACGAGCACGAGCTCCCGGAAGACGAGCTCGCGACGCTGCGGACCGCGCTAGAGGAGCGCGATGTCATCGTGCGCGCCGAGACGCGCACCGAGTCGACGCCGGGCCCCTCGGGCACGCTCGACCCGCTTCAGCTCTTCATGGACGCTGCGGGCAAGCACCGCCTGCTCACGGCAGCCGATGAGGTCACTCTGGCCAAGCGCATCGAGAAGGGCGACCTCGCGGCGAAGGAGCGGATGATCAACTCGAACCTCCGCCTCGTCGTCTCGATCGCAAAGCGCTATCAGGGCCACGATGTACCGCTTCTCGACCTCATCCAGGAGGGCGTGATCGGCCTGAACCGTGCAGCCGAGAAGTTCGACTGGCGTAAGGGCTACAAGTTCTCGACCTACGCGACCTGGTGGATCCGCCAGGCCTGTCAGCGTGCGGTTGCGAATCAGTCCAAGACGATCCGCATCCCGGTTCACGTCCAGGAGCGCCGGATCAAGCTGAACCGCGCGTCCGCAGAGCTTCAGGCGAAGCACGGCCGTGAGGCCACCATCGACGAGCTGGCCGAGGCGACCCGCCTCAAGCGCGAGCACGTCACGGAGGCGCTCGACGCGGTCGACTCGATCTCCCTGAACCAGGGTCTCGGCAGCGACGGCGACTCCGAGCTCGGCGACCTGTTCGCCGACGAGTCGTCGGTCGACCCCGCCGAGGAGGCCGTCGAGTCGGTTCGGCGCCAGCGCGTGCAGCGCGCGGTCGCCGAGCTGCCGGAGCGGCAGCGTCGCATCATCGAGCTCCGTTTCGGCTTCGCCGGCGAGTCCGCGTCGCTCGAGACGATCGGCAAGGAGCTCGGCCTCACCCGTGAGCGCGTCCGTCAGCTCGAGAGCGAGGCGCTGATGCGCCTGCAGCTCGAGCTCGGCGACGAGCTCGCGAGCGCCGCCTAACCGCGGACGCTCGCATCCGACTGAACGCGAAGGGCCGGCTCACGCCGGCCCTTCGTTTGCTTCCGCGTCCTGGGGCCGGCGACTAGCTGTTGCCGCCGGCCTTCGACGAGGTGTCCCTGGGCTTGCCGATCGAGGTCGAGCCGGACGAGAGGCTGATCGACGGGCTCGAGACCACCGGCGCGGGCTACGTCGTGGTTGTGGGCGGCGCGACGACCGGAGCCCGCGTCACGGGGGTCGATGCAGGCGCCAAGGGCGTCGTGACGGCCGGCGGCGGCGAGACGACGGGGGCAGCGACAACGGGGGCGGAGGCGACGGGAGGCGTCGTCACCACGGGCTTGGTGCTCGACTGCGCCGAGCCCGACTGGCCCGAGGACTGCGAGCTCGACGACTGGGTCCCCAGGTACTGGGTCGCCGTCGACGGAGCCATCGGAATAACCGCGGGCGCCTGAATCGTCTGCGTCGTCGTCTTCGTCTGCACGATCGGCGTCGGCGCGGTCGTGGGCGGCGCCACGACCGGCTGGGTCGTCGCGGTCGAGCCGCCCGACGAACTGCTCGCCGGCTGCTGCGAATCGGTGCTCGTGCTCTTCGTGTCGGTGGCCTTCGAATCGGTGGCCTTCGAACTGGGGCTCGCGACGGTCGTGGCGCTCTGCCCAGAGGGTGCGCTCTTGTCCGCCGACGTCGCCGGAGCGGGCTGCACGTGCTGCGGCTCGGCCGGCGCCGGCGCGGTCGCCGCGGGTGTGGCTGCAGGCGCGGAGGCGGGTGCGGAGTCGGCGGCAGGTGCGGAGTCCGCAGCAGGCGTTGCCGGGGCCGGCGCCGACGGCGCGTCAACGGTCGATGCGTCCGCGGCCGAGGTCGCAGTCACCGGCGGCGCGGCGCCCTCCGGCGCGAAGAGCCTCTGGACGAGCCGCTGCCCGCTCGAGAGGCCTCCATGCCTCCCGGGGAACGCCGCCTCAGGCCCCGCGATGCTCCCGGCTTGCAGGACGACCGCCTGGGATCCCGCCTGCACCGCTGGCGCGCTCGACGTGGAGCTCTTGACCGCAAGGCTCTGCGGCCGGTGCGACTGCGCGCGGTACTGCACGACGGGAGCCGCGACCACGACGGTGCTCGCGCTGACGACGGCGACCGTGGCCGCCACCTTCACCGCCGCACCGCCTCCGAGCAGCAGCGACTTGAGGCCCGCAAGGAGGTTGCCGAGATCAGTGCCGCGAACGACCTGGCGCTTCCGTTCCGGCGGCTGCTCGAGGCCGCTCGCGAGCGCACGCCGCGCACGGAAGATCAGCGTCTCGACGGCGGCCTGCGAGAGCTCGAGCTCCTCGGCGATCTCGCGGTAGGAGAGGCCCTGCCACTCGCGCAGGAGGATGGCGCGGCGCTGGTTCTCGGGCAGCTGCTCGAGCACGTCCTGCAGGCCGATCAGCTCGTCGGCACGGCGTGACGGCGCAGGCGCCAGCTCCTCGACGACGTCGAAGTCGGTCGGGGACTCGATCCGTCCGCGGCGCCACGTCGTGCGGCGGCGGGAGAGGCAGACGTTGTGCGCGATCTTGAAGAGCCACGCCGACTCGAGCTCCGGGACGACGCCGCGCTTGATCCCGCGGAACGCGTTGAGGAAGGTGCTCTGGACCGCGTCCTCGGCCTCCTCCCGGGAGCCGAGCTGGTGCAGGCAGTAGCGGAAGATCTGGTTCGCGTACTGCTCGTAGAGGGCACGCGTCAGGTCCGCCTCGGGGGCCAGACCCCCTTCGACTCGCGCGGCACGACCTATGGACGGAACTGCGGCCAAATCTCCTCGTCCCTGAGCAGAGAGGTCGGCGAGCTCCGCCCGAGCACGCCAGTCAGCACATCTTGGGTGAGGTTGCCCGGTCCGGCAACCCATTTTCGAGTGGTATTTACAGTGAAATTACGGGTCTAACCGCCGTCGCCGGGAGACGGCGCGACCGGTGCGGGCGGCTCGTCTGCCGACGGGACGGTGACCGTCACGACCGGATTCGAGGTGGTCTGGAGGACCCCTCCGTCCTCCGAGCCCGAATGGCCGTCCGAGCCGCTCCCGCCGCCCGAGCCGTCCCCGCCCGCCGAGCCGTCTCCGCCCGCTGCGCCGCTGTCGCCCGAGGACGAGTCCCGGCCGTCGGACGACGAGCCGTCCGTTCCGGATGCGGAGTCGGCGCCGCCGCTCTCCTGCCGCGTCGCATCCTCGTGCTTGCTCCCGTGCGTCCCGCTCACACTCGTGTCCTGAACGTCGCCCGAGGCGCCCGCGTCTGCCGAGGAGCCCGTGCGCCCGTGCCCGTCGTTCGAGCTGCTCGAGCCGTCTTCGGCCGACGACCCGCTCCGGCGTCGTTCTCCGGACACGGGTAGGGCCGCGGGCCCTTGGGTACGGGCGACGAAGACCGCCGGCGGCTGCGTCGTCTTGGCCGGCGGCGGCGTCGTGCCGTGGGCAATCACCGTGCGGTGGGGAACGACAATGCGGTGGAGAACCGCGTGGGTGCGCTGTCCGTGCTCGAGCATCTGCGGGACGACGACCGCGCCGCCGGTCGCGACGGCTGCACCGACGCCCACCGCGGCGACCTTGGCCGCGACCGGCGCCATGCCGCCGCCGAAGACGCCGCCGAGGCGTGCCAGGGACTCGAGCCAGGCGCCGCC
>DATEXK010000251.1:0-3069 GCA_035257065.1 Gaiellaceae bacterium
GTGGCGTCGTCCCAGCCCGGGCCGAGACGCAGCCGCTCCGTCGCGGCGACGAGCTTCGACTGCAGCGCGTCGTAGATCTTCTCGTGCGCGATCACGCGCGACGCGGCGGTGCAGCGCTGGCCCGACGTGCCGAACGCCGACCAGAGGATCGCCTCGACGGCGAGATCGACGTCGGCGTCGTCGAGCACGATGATCGCGTTCTTGCCGCCGAGCTCGAGATGCACGTGCTTCAGGTTGTCGGCAGCGGCTTTCGTCACGGCGACACCGGTCGTGCGTGAGCCGGTGAACGTGATGATCGGAACGCCGGGATGCCGGACGAGCGCGTCGCCGGCGGTCTCGCCGTAGCCGTGCACGATGTTCACGACGCCGGCCGGAACGCCGGACTCCTCGAGCAGCTCGACGAAGCGCTCCGCGAGCAGCGGCGTGTCCTCGGCGGGCTTGAGCACGACGGTGTTGCCGCAGACGAGCGCCGGCGCGAGCTTCCACGACGGGATCGCGATCGGGAAGTTCCAGGGTGTGATCGCACCGACGACGCCGACCGGCACGCGGACCGACATGTTGAACTTGTCGCGCAGCTCCGACGGTGTCGTCTGGCCCCACATGCGCCGGCCCTCGCCCGCCATGTAGTGGGTCATGTCGATCGCTTCCTGTACGTCGCCCCCGGCTTCGGCCTTCACCTTCCCCATCTCTCGGGTCATCAGGTCGGTGAGCTCCGCCTTCTCGCGCTCGAGCACCTGCGCGAAGCGCATCAGGATCTCGCCGCGCCGAGGCGCCGGCACGAGCCGCCACTCTTGATACGCCGTCTGTGCAGACTCGACCGCCCTGTCGACATCCTCGGCGCCCGAAGCCGGGAAGAGCCCGATGACCTCGCCGGTGGCCGGGTTACGGCTCTCGAAGGTTTCACCGGAAGCGGCCTCCAGCCACTCGCCGCCGATGAAGTTCTTGAAGGTCTTCGCCCCCGTCGTTGCCATGGAGACGAGAGTAGCTGGGCGCCGGGCCCTATTCGTCGGAAAGCGGCGCTTCGATCTCCGGGAACGTCCCCGAGACCCGTTGCCGGCGGCGGTCGCGCGTCTTGCGCTGCTCTTGGATCTCCGGCGGCGCCTTGTCCGCGCGACGGTCCGCACCCTCCCGCCGATCGACGATCACCGTGACGTTCGGGTTGTCTTTGTAGTACTCGACCATCTTGGTGTAGAGCTCGTCTTCGAGCTCCCGCGGGATCACGCAATAGATCATCGTGTGCTGATTCTATGGAGAAGGTCGGTCTTTGCCAGCCCCAGCAACTCAGAGGCGCGCGATCTCAGGCACGAGCCGGCCTTCGCCCTCGACGTGCGCGTTCCATGCTTTGAAGGTGTCCTCGAGCTCGTCGAGCTCGTGCCCGCGACGTTCGAGCCGGACCGGCTGGCCCGAGTCTGGACTGACGCGGTACTGATACCACGAGAGGTCCCAAGCGACGGTGACGGCCATCTCGCCCGCGTCGCCCGATAGGGCAACGATGCTCGCCCTGGCCTCGCCGAGACTCTTCGCGATGCCGCCGACGGTGCGCCGGTATGCGCTCGCGTTGAAGAGATCAGCGACCTCGAGGATCGCGACCTCGCCGCCGGAAAGGCGGCGGAGGATCGGCTCGGGCGGCGCGACCGTGTCCTCGGCGCGCCCACTACTGAGGCCGAGCAGCTCGCCCAGGCCGCGGCGGCGGCGCTTTCGGTCTCCGACGATCGCCGGGCTCGTCGGCGTGCCCTCCTTGATCCACCCGTGCTCGACCGCGATCTCCAGGCACAGCGGGCAGACATCGACAAGCTCCGCACCCTCCTCGGGCGCGTATCGAACTGCACGCTCGCCCATCAGGAGCGTACGCTCACAGATGGCGCACGTGCGTGTTGTAGCCGCTCGCGTCACGCGCACGCGCACGACTATAGCCCGCGCACGCCCCGATTTCCCTGATCGAGCGATTTCGCGACCGTACGCCGCGTGGGGATGTTCCGGGCCCGTCGGGGCAACACCGCGAGGTTCCCCATTCGTACCGTACGGCTCACGGAACGGGACGCTCCTCAGACGACCCGCCGCACCACACGCTAGGCCCTAGCCGCCTCGCGCTCCTGCTTCGTCTCCTCGATGATCTTCTGGGCGACGTGCGCCGGCACCTCGTCGTAGCGCACGAAGGTCATGTGGTAGTCGCCGCGTCCTCCGGTCATGGACGTCAGCGCCTGCGAGTACGTGAGGATCTCGGCCATCGGCACCTCGGCCTTGATCGTCGTCATGCCCGCGGCGGGCTCCATCCCGTGCAGGCGACCGCGCCGCGCGTTGAGGTCGCCGTTGACCGCGCCGACCGCTTCGTCGGGAACGGTGACCTCGAGCTCCATGATCGGCTCGAGCAGCACCGGATCTGCCTTGTGGTACGCCTCTTTGAAAGCGAGCGAACCCGCGATCTTGAACGCCATCTCGGAAGAGTCGACGGCGTGCATCATCCCGTCGACAAGCGTCACGCGAACGCCGTAGACCGGCGCACCCGCAAGCTCTCCGTGCTCCATCGCCTCGCGCACACCCTTGTCGACTGCAGGCCGGAAGCCCTGTGAGATGACGCCGCCGACGATCTTGTCGACGAACTCGTACGTCACAGCCTCGCCGTCGACGCCCTCGATCGGCTCGATCACGATCTCGCAATCGCCGAACTGGCCGCGACCACCCGTCTGCTTCTTGTACCGGTGCCGCGCACGCGCCTCCTTGCGGATCGTCTCCTTGTACGGGACGCGCGGCGGGTGCAGCTCGACGTCGACGTTGAAGCGGCTGTGCAACCGATCGCAGGCGACCTCCACCTGCATCTGCGTCAGCCCGTAGAGCAACTGCTCGCCGGTCTGCAGGTCGCGACGCAGCATCAGCGTCGGATCCTCCTCGGACAGACGCCGAAGCCCTGCCCCCATCTTCTCCTCGTCGCCCTTCGCCTTCGGCGTGATCGCGAAGCTCATCACCGGCTCCGGGAAGTCGATGTGCGGCGGCTCGACCGGCACCTCGTGATCGACGAGCACGTCGCCCGTGACGACGTCCTTCAGCTTCGCCACCGCGCCGAGATCGCCG
>DATEXK010000252.1:0-2588 GCA_035257065.1 Gaiellaceae bacterium
CCGTCCGACGTGCTGCCGCGGTAGCGGTCGCCCCGTAGCGACGCGCGCAAGGCGGCGCGCTCGCGCGAGACCTCCTGGACGGCGCCGCCGCGCGGCGGTGCCGTCGCGAGCTCGACGCCACGCCGATCGAAGACGTGCAGCTCGAGATTCTGCCGGCGTGCGATCCCGGGGAGCGCCTGCGCGAGCTTGCCGTTCCGGTCGGCGACGCGGACCTCGCTCGCTGCGACGACGGCGCTGTTGAGCGCAAGCTCCTGCGCGCGGTCGCGGAACGCATTCTGGGAGCGATCCGAGAACTGCGACACGACGAGCGCCGTCGACACGGCGGCCACAAGCGCGAAGGCCAGGCTCAGCCACCACCGGATCCCCGTGAACCTTCGGCTCATACCGGGATGGTAGGCCAAGCCTCTACGCTGCTTGGATGCCAGAGGGAGACTCGCTCCACCGGGCGGCCCGCGGGCTTCAGGTCCTCGCCGGGCAGCGGGTGGAGGTCGAGACGCCCCATCCGCGAGCCTCCGGGAAGCAGCTCGCAGAACGCCTCGACGGCCGCCTGCTCGAATCGGTCGAGGCGGTCGGCAAGAACCTCCTGCTCCATTTCGAAGGCGGGCTCGTGCTGCGCAGCCATCTGCGCATGACGGGTCGCTGGCGCATCGAGCCACGCGGAGCGCCGCGCGTCGGACGCCCGTGGCTCGTGTTGCGCGGCGCCCAGCACGAGGCTGTGCTCTGGAACGGGCCGGTGCTCGAGCTCGGCCGCGGCGCGAGCTTCACGAGCCGGCTCGGGCCGGACATCCTCGCGCACCCGCCCGACTTCGGCTCGATGCTCGAGCGCTTCCGCGCCGCGCAGCAGGAGCGCGAGATCGGCGACGCACTGCTCGACCAGCGCCTCGTCTCGGGGATCGGCAACATCTGGAAGGCCGAGGCGCTCTGGGACGCCCGCGTATCGCCCTGGCGGCCGCTCGCCGACGTCACCGACGATGAGCTCACCACCGTGCTCGAGTCCGCGCACGAGAAGATGCGCAGCGGCGTCGAGGGAACGCGGCCGCTTCGTCATGTCTACCGTCGCACGGGACGAGCCTGCCGCCGCTGCGGCGCCGTGATCCGTTCAGCCAGACAGGGTGACGCTGCGCGCAACGCGTACTGGTGCCCCGGGTGCCAGCGCGGTGGGCGCGAGCCCTGAGATACTCGCGCCGATGGGGATCGATTTCGCACCGTTTCTCGTCATCTCGGTGTTGCTGATCCTCATTCCGGGGCCTGACACCGCGATCGTCACGAAGCACGCGCTGCTCGCCGGCAGGCGCGGCGGTGTGTTCGCGTCGATCGGCGTCGCGACCGGGCTCGCGATCTGGACGCTCGCGGCAGCGGCCGGAATCGCCGCCGTCCTGCGCGCCTCCGCCGTCGCTTTCGACGTCCTCAAGATCGCCGGCGCGATCTATCTCGTCTGGATCGGCATCCAGCTCCTCCGCAACCGTTCCACTGCTGCAGTCGCGGAGAGCGGCAACCGGGTCGCGCCACGCGGCGTCGCGAAGAAGGCGCTACGCCAGGGGCTGCTCTCGGATCTCTCGAATCCGAAGATCGCGGTCTTCTTCACGAGCTTCCTGCCGCAGTTCGTTCATGGCAAGGGCCACGGCTTCGCATCGCTGCTCGTGCTCGGCGCGATCTTCTGCGTGCTCACGCTGCTGTGGCTCGTGTTCTACGGGTACCTCGTCGGGCACGGGTCGACCGTGCTCCGCCGTCCCGCGGTGCGCCGCGCGCTCGACCGCTTCACGGGCGTCGTGCTCGTCGCGTTCGGGATCAGGCTCGCTTTCGAGCACCGCTGATTCGCCGCGCCGAGCGCGTCACGGTTCCGACACCTGCACGGCACGAAGTGCTGACACCCCAGGTCGTCCAGGTGTCAGACACCTGAGCGAAACGACCCGTACGGAGGTGACGTGTCGTACGGCGGCCGGCGCATGGCTGCCCGGGAGACCCGGTCGAAGAGGTGTCTGACACCTTGGCGCAGAAGGCACACACGTCCGTGACCAAAAGCAGGAGGAACACGGTCGCCCGCGTCGTAGAGCGGAAGTTGCGATGCGTTCTCCGCACCTCTACGACACGCTGCGCCGATTCTGCCTCGGCGCCTTCGCGGCGTTCCACCGCGATCTCGACTCCGGCGCCGATCTGCCCTTCTCCTTCGAGGAGCACGGCTCCTACGGGCGACCGACGCTGTACGAGTACCGCCCGCTCGTCCGCGGCTTCGTCGAAGCGCGCGTCGACCGTCTCTACGCGCGCGACGACGTGCGCTCGGCGGTGGACGATTTGCAACGCGAGCCTGCGGCGCGGATCTTCGCGCGCGCACACGAAGGTGTCACGCCCGACGAGTCGCGTGCGCTCTATCGCAGCGTGCTCGTGCCGCTGCTCGTGCGCACCGCCGAAGGCTGCGGCGGCTTCGACTGGGACGACCAGGCCTTCGACCGCGCGTACGCCGAGCTCGAGGAGTCGCTCTTCGGCGACGGACATGCGTACGGCGCGGTCGCGCCGCTCGTCGGCGTCTCCTGCGGCGCGGGCATCGACCTCGGCGGCGGCATTCGCGTGCGCGCCGCCGCGGCCGGCGA
>DATEXK010000253.1:0-8452 GCA_035257065.1 Gaiellaceae bacterium
AGGCCCGGCGTCGTGATGCCGGCGCTCATGCGTGCCCGCCGCGGGTGAGGCCGTGCCGGCGCGCGACCCGGCGCACCACCCACTGCGCCGCGATGTTCGCGGCCAGCGAGAAGACGAGCAGGATCAGGGCCAGGTAGACGAGCGACCCGGTCTGGAGTTTCGTCGTCGACCCCTGGTACGACGCGGCGATCTTGCTCGCGAGCGTGTCGCCGCCGCCGAAGAGGTTCGCGTGGATGAAGACTCCGCCGCCGATCACCTGCGTCACGGCGATCGCCTCCCCGAGCGCGCGGCCGAGGCCGAGGATGAGTGCGGCGGCGACGCCGCCCCGCGCGTACGGGAACATGACCCCGCGCACCATCTCCCAGCGGGTCAGTCCGAGGGCGAGCGCACCCTCCTTCAGCTCGTGTGGAACGCCGAGGAAGAGCTCCCGGCTGATGCTCGAGACGATCGGGAGGACCATGATCGTCAGCACGATGATCGCGGTGAAGATGCTGGAGCCCGTCCCGGGCTCGCCGAAGATGGGGATGAACCCGAGCGCGCTGTGCAGCGTCGGCTCGAGGTGGTCTCGAAGCGCAGGCCCGAGCACGAGGATGCCCCAGAGCCCGAGCACGACGCTCGGGATTGCGGCGAGCGTCTCGACGAGTGCGGTCACCGGCGCGCGCAGCACGCGCGGCGCGAGCTCGCTGAGGAACAACGCGACCCCCATGGCGAGCGGGGCCGCGAGAAGCAGTGCCAGGAGCGACGTGACCGCCGTGCCGAAGAGGAAGCTACCGGCCCCGTAGAGCTCGTGGCCGAGGACGGGGTTCCAGGCGATCCGGCCGACGAAGCCCAGCCCGTACTTCGAGAGCGCCGGACGGGCGCCGTCGATCACCTTCCAGACGATCAGGCCGACGAGAACGGTCGTCGCGAGCGCAGCTGCGCCCGCGACGACCTGGAGCGAAAGATCGCCGAAGCGGACCCGCCGCCCCGTGAAGGGGCGGCGGGGTGCATCGGCTGATGCCTGAGCAGAGCTCATGCGTCCTTACGCGTGGATCTTGGTGATCGTCTTCTCCGCCAGGACGAGCACGCCCTTCGGGATCGGCTGGAAGAGCAGCTTGGGGCCGAAGGTCTGGCCCTTGGTGACGGCCCAGAAGAGGAACTTCTTCAGGTCGGCAGCCTTGCTCGACTGCTGCGGGACGATCACGTACGTGAAGGTCGCGATCGGGTAGGCGAGCGGGAACTTCGCCGGCGGGTTCACGATCGAGTACGCGTTGTTCGCGTCGGGCTTCAGGTCGCTCGAGGCAGCTGCCAGCATTCCGCGCAGGCCGGGCGTTGCGAACTTGCCCGACTTGTTCTTGACCGCGAAATAGTGCAGGTGGTTCGAGAGCGCGTACGCGATGTCGGCGTAGCCGATCGCACCGGGCGTCTGCGACACGATCGCCGCCACGCCTGAGCTACCGCGGCCGCCCGAGCCGACCGGCCAGTTCACGGCGACGCCGCTGCCGATCGACGACTTCCACGACGGGCTTGCGCTCGAGAGGAAGTCGGTGAAGTTGAACGTCGTGCCCGAGTTGTCCGAGCGGTGGGCGATCGAGATCTTCGTGCTCGGGAGCGAGACGCCGGGGTTGAGCTTCGCGAGCGCCGGGTCGTTCCAGGTCGTGATCTTGCCCGCGAAGACGTTGGCGAGCGTCGGCCCGTCGATGTGGAGCAGGTTCTTGACGCCGGGCAGGTTGTACAGGACTGACGTCGCACCGAGCGCCCAGGGGATCTGGAGGCAGCCGTTACAGGCCGCGAACTGGTCGGAGGTCAAAGGCGCGTCGCTTGCGCCGAAGTCGACCGTGCGGGACGTGATCGACGTGATGCCGGCGCCCGAGCCGACGGCGCTGTACTGGAGCTCGTAGCCGTAGGCCGAGCCGACCGGCGAGATCCATTGCGCGATGAGGGGCGCGACGAACGTGCTGCCCGCGCCCGAAATCGTGGTGCCTGCGCGCTTGGCCGGCGAGGCGCCGGCTCCGGTGGCCACGACGCCCGCGAGCGCGACGGCGGCGAGGGCGGTTGCTGTGATGCGAGTGAAATTGCCGCACTTCGGCATGGTTTTTTCTCCTCCTTGAGGGTTCGTGGCCAAGGTACGGCGGCGCCTCCGTCGAGTGGGAAACGGCCCTGTTACGAGCTGGTTACGAAGTGGTGGCTCGCCTGGGCGCGAGCTGGATAGCCGGTATACCGTGTCGCCAATGGCGATCGACGACGGCCTCGACCGGATCGAAGCGGAGCTCCAGGAGGAGGGCCAGCGGGTCCTCGCCGCGATTCGTGGAGCCGTCCGGGCCCTCGAGGAGCGCGACGTCGAGCTCGCCGACGAGGTCGTCGCCTTCGACGACGAGATCGACCGCCTGTTCCTCGACATCGAGAGCTCGATCCAGTCGCTGCTCGCGTTGCAGACGCCCGTCGCGCGCGATTTGCGTCTCGTGCTCGCGATCCTGCACATCAACCTCCTGCTCGAGCGCACGGCCGACGGCTGCGTCACCGTGGCCAAGCTCTCCAAGCTCGTCGCCGACGTCGACCCCGATCCGGCGCTCGTCGAGGTGCTCTCGGAGATGGGCGAGCGGGCCGAGGAGATGTGCCGCGTGGCGCTCGACTCCTTCGCTTCGCGCGACCTCCGGGGCGCCGAGAGCCTGGTGGAGCTGGACGAGGCGATCGACCGGGCGAACCGCCGTTTCGTCGAGCGTCTCGTCGACGTGATGGCCGATCCGGCGCATCGTGAGTGGGGCCTCCGCATGGTGGTGGTCGCGCGCACGATCGAGCGCATCGGCGATCGGGCGGTGGACATCGGCGAGCAGACCGCCTACTTGCTGACGGCTCAGTTCCGCGAGTTCACCGATGCGTCGCATCCCGCGACGAGCCAGTAGCCCGAAGCCGTAAGATTCCGGCCGATGGTCGGCCAGAAGAAGCTTCTCGTCGTGCTGGCGATCGTGGTCGGGATCGTCCTGATCGCGATTGCGGCTGTCTACTGGGCTGAGCCGGCAAAGTCGCTGCCGTCCTTCTTCCCGGGACATCAGGCCGGGTCGGCGCACCACCACGTGAAGCACGGCATCGCGGCGCTGTTCGTCGGTCTCGCCTGCCTCGTCTTCGCGTGGTTCAACACCGGCGGCGACCGCACGCGGCGCACGACGCCGTAGGCCATTGCCGATCTCGTATTTCCAGGCGGCGATGCTGGGGCTGCTGCAGGGCGTGTCCGAGCTCTTCCCCGTCTCGAGTCTCGGCCACAGCGTCATCCTCCCGCGCCTCGTCGGCTGGCATATCCATCAGAACGACAAGTTCTTCATCACGTTCCTCGTCGCGACCCACCTCGCGACGGCGCTGGTGTTGCTCGTCTTCTTCTGGCGCGACTGGGTGCGCATCGTCAAGGGCCTCGGCCGCTCCTTACGCGACCGCGGGATCGCGCCCGACGACACCGATGCGAAGCTGGGCTGGCTGCTCGTCGTCGGCACGATCCCCGCGGGGATCCTCGGCCTGCTGCTCGAGCACAAGTTGCGGAGCGTGTTCGCCTCGGCGCAGTCGGCGGCGATCTTCCTCTGTCTCAACGGCTTCCTGCTCTACGGCGCCGAGCTGCTGCGCCGCCGCGCACCGGTCGTCGAGGAAGAGGACGACACGCGAATCGCGCGCACGGTGAGCTGGCGCGACACGGCGCTCATCGGTACGGCGCAGGCGCTCGCGCTCATCCCCGGCTTCTCGCGCTCCGGTGCGACGATGGGCGGCGGCCTGCTCGTCGGGCTTTCGCACAAGGACGCCGCCCGCTTCGCGTTCCTGCTCGCGACCCCGATCATCGGCGCCGCTGCGGTCTTGAAGCTGCCTGAGCTCGCCGGCTCAGCCGGCAACGGCGTTCGCGGGCCGGCGCTCGTGGGCGCGCTCTGCTCGGCCGCCACGGCCTATCTCGCGGTGCGATTCCTCATGCGCTACTTCGAGCGGAACACGCTCACCCCGTTCGCGATCTACTGTTTCCTCGCCGGAGGAGCCGCCGCGATCTACTTCGCGGTTTCGTAACCGGACCGTCACCACACCGCAACCCTGGCGACGGGGCCGTTCCGCGACGATGATGTGCCGGTATGGCAGCCGCTCGAACCAAGAAACGGACAGTTGCGGCGGGCGACCGGTTGATCAGCCGCGAGCTGGCATTCCTCGATTACGACGCGCGCGTGCTCACGCTGGCCGAGGACCCTGATCTGCCGCTGCTCGAGCAGGTCAAGTTCTGCGCGATCTTCTCGGAGATGCTCGACGAGTTCTTCATGGTGCGCGTCGCCGGCCTGGTCGGCCAGGCGACGGCAGGCGTCAACGTTCGCTCGCCGGACGGCCGCACGCCCCAGCAGGCGCTCGCCGACGCCCGCGAGGTCGTGTTGGGGCTCTATGCGACCCAGGCTCGGATCTGGTCGCAGGAGCTCGGCCCTGCGCTGGCGGCGGAGGGGATCGTCATCTCTCGCGTCGAGGACCTCTCTGCGCACGAGCTCGACCAGCTCGAGCACCGGTACGCGCAGGATGTCTACCCGGTGCTGACACCGCTCGCCGTCGGCCCCGGACAGCCCTTCCCGTACATCTCGCCGCTCTCGATCAGTCTCGCGGTGTTCGCGCGCGATCCCGAGACGGGCGAGGAGCGGTTCGCGCGGGTGAAGGTTCCGGAGGGGCTCCCGCGGTTCATCGCGGTCGGCGACGCCGGCCGTCTGGTTCCGCTCGAGCTCGTTCTCTCCCACTTCCTGCCCTCGCTCTTCCCCGGCATGGACGTCGTCGAGCGGTCGGTATTTCGCGTCACGCGTGACGCCGACCTCGACGTGTCCGACGAGGCGGATGACCTGCTCGAAGAGGTCGAGCTCCAGCTGCGCCAGCGCCGTTTTGGCGAGGTCGCACGGCTCGAGGTGTCGAGCTCCATGTCGCGAGCGTTGCGCGAGCGTCTGCAACTCGGGCTGCGCGTGAGCGAGGACCTCGTCTATCCGATCACCGGCATGCTCGATCTCGCCGATGCAGCGGAGCTCACGAAGCTCGATCGCCCGGATCTGAAGGTCGACTCGTGGACTCCGCTCGCGCGGCCGCCGCTCTCCGGGCTCGACGCTGACGAGCAGTTCGCAGCGATCCGCGCGGGCGACATCCTCGTGCATCACCCGTACGACTCGTTCGCAGCGAGCTTCGAGTCGTTCCTCAACGCGAGTGCGGCAGACCCGAAGGTGATCGGGATCAAGTCGACGGTGTACCGGACGGGAGACGACACCCCACTCGTCCCGGCGTTGATCGAGGCATCGGAGAACGGGAAGCAGAGCGTGTGCCTCGTCGAGATCAAGGCGCGTGGCGACGAGCGCCGGAACATCGAGTGGTCGCGCGCGCTGGAGCAGGCGGGCGTGCACGTCGTGTACGGCTTCCCGACGTTGAAGATCCATGCGAAGATGACGCTCGTCGTGCGGCGAGAGAGCGGCGGCTTGCGCCGGTACGTCCATCTCGGCACGGGCAACTACAACCGATCGACTGCGCGTGCGTATGAGGACTTCGGCGTCTTCACCGCGGACGAGGACATTGCCGCCGACGTCGCTGATCTCTTCAACCATCTGACGGGCTTCGGCCGGCCTGCGCACTTCCGGAAGCTGCTCGTCGCACCGTTCGGTCTGCGGCAGCGACTCGTCGAGGAGATCCGCATGGTCGCGGATGCGGCGCGCGCAGGGCTGAAGGCGCGCATTCGCATCAAGGTCAACGGCCTCACACACGTCGAGGTGATCGACGAGCTCTACGCAGCGTCCGCTGCGGGCGCGCGCATCGACCTGATAGTGCGTGGTGTCTGCTCGCTGCGTCCCGGCATCGCCGGCCTGAGCGAGAACATCCGTGTGCGCAGCGTGCTCGGCCGTTTTCTCGAGCACAGCCGGTTGTTCGTCTTCGAGGCCGGCGACCGCAACATGACGTTCCTCGGCAGCGCCGACCTGATGCCGCGCAATCTCGACCATCGTGTCGAGGTGTTGATGCCGGTCGAATCGGTCGCGATCCAGTCAGAGATCGTCGCCACAATCGACACGCTGCTCTCCGACACGGCGGCCTCATGGGAGCTCGAGGCCGACGGCAGCTGGAGCCGTGTCCGTCCCAAGAAGGAGGAGCGGCCACGCTCCGCTCAGGCAACGTTGATGCGTCGCGCACGTCGTCGCGTCTCGCTCGCGCATTCGCGTTAGCGATACCGCACCGGGCAGGTTCAACCCGCCCTCCGACCGGGAACCTAGGATTGATGGCAGTGCCTCTCGGCGTTCTCGATGTCGGCTCGAACACCACTCGCCTGCTCGTGGCGCGAGTCGAGCGCGGCGAAATCGTCGTCGTCGACAAGGAGAAGGTTCGTCTTCCGCTCGGTGAAGAGATCGAGCGCTTCGGCCTCGTTTCCGATCTGCACGTCGTGGCCGCCGCGAAGGCGGTGCGCAAGCTTGCGAACTGCGCGCGGTCGCACTCGGTCGAGTCGCTCGACGTCTTTCTCACGGCGCCGGGCAGGCAGAGCGCAAACGCTGCGGAGCTCGTCGGAGCGCTGACGAATGCCGCGGGGGTACCGGTTCGCGTGCTCACGACCGACGAAGAGGGGCGGCTCGCGTACGCGGGTGCGGTGGCTACTGCGCCGATCGAGCTACCGGGTCGCATCGCCGTTTGCGATGTCGGCGGCGCGTCGACGGAAGTCGCGGTCGGCTCGCCGCACGCACGCCCCGAGTGGCTGGAGTCGGTCGATCTCGGCTCCGTACGGCTGACCACGCGCGTCGCGTCGCTCGCGGAGGCGCAATCCGAGGCAGCGGCGGCGTTCGCACACGTCGAGCCGCCGCGCGTCGATGCTGCGCTTGCGGTGGGCGGAAGCGCGCGGGCCGCGCGCAGGCTCGTCGGATCGCACCTCGGACCGGATGAGCTCGCGGAGGCGCTGCACCTCGTGGAGAAGGAGTCCGAGCGTTCGATCGTGCGCCGGTTCGGCGTCGATCGCGCGCGTGCCCGCATCCTCCCTGCCGGCATCGTGCTGCTCGCCGAGGTTCAGCGGCGGCTCGGCGTGCCGCTCCACGTGTGCAACGGCGGCATCCGCGAGGGCGCAGTCCTCGAGTTCGCCGCTGCGCGCGCTGCCTAAGGCGCGGGCAGCGCTTCGAGCACCACGGCGCCGTCGGGTCCGACGTCGGTCACGGCGACCGCGCCCTTGCGCAGGCCGTACCCGAGCACGGCCTCGATCACGTCGCCGTGCGTGCACGCGAGCCCACCGTCGAGCTCGGCGAGCAGCGCCAGCGCGAGCTGCGGCGACGCGCTTTCGGCCAGGCGATCGTCGAGCTCGATGGGTACTCCAAGTGCTTCGGCGAGCGGCTCGACCGTCTCGACGCAGCGCCGGTACGGGCTCGAGACGATCCGGCCGATTGCGCGCTGCGCGAGATCGCGCAGCGCGAGGGCCTGGCGCAGTCCGCGGTCGTCGAGCGGGCGCAGCGTGTCGTCGCCCGTCCACGCGGCGCGCTCGCCTGCTCGTGCGTGACGGAGGAGCAGGACGCTCACGGTGACGCCTCGAGCAGGGCGAGATCGCGCTCGTACGTGAGCAGCCTCGACGCTTCCTCGGGCAGAACCCAGCGCACCTCGTCGACCTCATCGTTCGGCGAGAAGCCGTCGTCCGCGACGGGATCCATGCGCCACCAGCGCACGCGCTTCGGTCGGCCCCGTGCGTCGACGTACTCGGTCGCCTGAAGCTCCGGGCCGAGCCGGCACCGCAGCCCCGTCTCTTCGGCGACCTCACGCAGCGCGCAGGCTTCGTCGCTTTCGTCCTCGTCGGTCTTTCCCTTCGGAAACGTCCAGTCGTCATAGCGCGGCCGGTGCACGAGCGCGACCTCGCCGTTGCGGACGACGACACCGCCCGCCGCGCGAACGACGGTCACCGGGCTGCGCGGTCGAGCTTGCGCCACGCGTCCGGCCACGCGGCGCGTGCGGCCGCCTTTCGCGCGCGCTCGAGCTCGATGAGGCGACCCGCGGCGAGGGCTTCGGCAGGCGCTGCCGCTTCGCTGAGGATGCGCAGGCGGACCTCCGCGAACGTCGCGTCCTGGTGCTCGCCGAGCACGTCCTGGAACTGCTTCGCCTGCTGGGCGAGCTCGCGTCTTCGGGCGAGCTCCGCCGCGTAGCGGGCCCGCTTGCCGCGCTTGCGCAGATCGTGCAGCTCTTCGTCACGAGGGTTCTCGGGGAGCGCTTTCACCGCTTTGCGCAACTTCTTCAACTCGCGACGCGCGAGCGCGTCGAGCGAGATGTCGGCGCCAGTCGGTGCGAGCTCGTTCAGCTCTGTGTCGAAGCGGTCGAGGAGCGCGAGGTACCGGTCGCTGACGAGCGCACGCAGTAGCGCGGCGCGCGCGCGTTTGCGTTCGCTCGTCAATCTGCGCAGGAGCCGCACGGCAGCCTTCGCGTCGTCGCCGCCGAGCGCGACCGCTTCGGCGCGCAGCCGCCCGAGCAGCACGTCGAGGTCGCGCAC
>DATEXK010000254.1:0-6953 GCA_035257065.1 Gaiellaceae bacterium
GGATCCAGCGCCGCCTGGAAGGCGAGGAGGGCTTCACGCTCGTCGAGCTGACGATCGTCCTGCTGATCATGGGCATCCTGCTTTCCATCGCCGTCCCGAGCTATCTGACCTTCAAGGACAACGCGAGCAAGACCGCGGCGAGGGCTGACGTCGCGCAGGCGCTTCGCTCGGTCGCGTCATACGGAGCCGACAACTACCCCTCCAGCCCAAACGATCCTGACCCAGGCGTGAGCACGAGCGACAGCGGCTATGCCGGGATGCAACTCCAGTTTCTCCAGGCGAAGTACGACGCTGCACTCTCGCTTACGGCCGGCGCGCCTTACGTCGTGAACCCGTTCGGCTTTACGGGCACAACAACCGACTTCTGCCTCACCGCAACCGTCGGACGATGGACCGCGGCGCAGCGTGGCATCGACAACCCCGTGTCCGTCGGGATCAGCTTCGACGGCCCTTCGTGCACCGTCCACTGATCTGACAGCCACGCCATGAACCTCACCATCACGCCGCTGATCCGTATCGTCGCCCTCGTCGGTGCGATCGCGATCCTCGCGCTCGGCGGCGGTGTGCTCTTGCTCGGCCGCTCGCACTCGACGACGACAACGGTGGCGGCCGGCGCGCGCCACGGCAGCGCGACAGCGGCCCAGCGGAAGACCCACGTGACCCCTGCCGCGACCCACGCCAAGACGAAGACCGCCGTCAAGACCGCGGCTCCCGCGACGCATGCGAAGAAGACAACGCCTGCAACCGTGCACAAGACGGCGACGCAGCAGAAGGCCGCGACGAAGCACAAGGCGACGGCGCAGCACACGACGACGCCGCAGCACAAGACCGCGACCAAGCACAGAGCCACGCCGTCCAAGCCGGCGAAATTCCGGGGCAATCCGGTGTACGCCGACCTACCCGCAGCCTTGCAGTGGGAGCTGTCGCGTCACAAGGTCGTCGTGGTCAGCTTCTACGACCCGAACGCCGACGTCGATGCGATCTCCGTGGCCGAGGCGCATGCAGGCGCAATCACCACCAAGGCAGGATTCCTGCTGGTGAGCGTTCTGGACAACAAGGTCGCCGGAATCCTCACCGCGCTGCTGCCGGAAGGGGGCCTCCTGCCTGAGCCGGGGGTCATCATCTACCGCGCGCCCGGCACGATCGTGCAGCGGATGGACGGCTTCGTCGACCGCGACTCGGTCGCTCAGGCGGCGACCAACGCCCTCGCCGCGCCGGCGCCGGCAACCGCGCCGGCCGCCACCGCAACGCCATGAGCAACATGGCGGCAGAGACGATGGGGACGGACCTGTTCACGCGACACGCGAAGAAGGATGGCCGCTCGGTGACGATCCTGCGCGCCGTCGACTACGGCACCTCGTGCACCGTCGAGGCAGAGGTGTTTCCCGCCGGCTCGAACGAGGTCGTGCGACCCGGCCCTTACACCTTCGCCGACGCCGCGCAGGCGACGGCATTCGTCACCGAAGCGGTCGAGTCGCTGATGTACCTCGGCTGCGACGTCTACGCCGAGTAGCACCGCCGCCACGTTCGAGACGTGAGACCGCCCAGCGACCGGGCACTATCGCCCGGCGAAGGTGACGCCGAGCAGAAGTAGAGAGAGCGTCGACGTGGCGATCACCGTCGCGCCGGCAAGGACGTTGAAGATCCGGCCGTTCGCATAGTCGCCCATCAGCTTGCGGCTTGCGGCGAGCCGCCAGACGAAGAAGAGCGTGATCGGGAGCAGGACACCGTTGACGACTTGCACCCCCACGAGCAGCGTGATCACCGGGATACCGGGGATGATCGCGACGATCGTCCCGATCGCGATCAGCGCGGTGATCACGCCGACGAAGACGGGGGCCTCCCGCGGGCGGCGCTTGATCCCTTTCTCGAAGCCGAAGGTCTCCGCGATGACATAGGCAGCTGTGGTCGGCAGGATCGCCGCAGCGAGCAGGCTCGCCCCGAGGAGGCCGACGGCGAACAACACTTCGGCGTAGCGGCCCGCGAACGGTGCGAGCGCTTTCGCAGCATCTGCGGCGCTCGAGACGGTGTGGTCGCCGTGCACGAACAGCGTCGCGCCGGTCGCGATGATGATGAACATCGCAATCAGGTTCGCGAAGATCGAGCCGGTCACGACCTCGGCACGTTCCGCGTTCAGCTCAGCCGGCCCGACTCCCTTTTCGACGACCGCGGACTGGACGTAGAGCTGCATGAACGGAGTGATCGTCGTTCCGGCGGTGGCGATGAAGAGGAAGAGGTAGCCGGAGTTGAGCTGGACTTGAGGCACGACGATCGCGTGTCCGACGTGACCCCAGTTCGGCTTGGCGAGGATCGCGGCGATCGGATACGCGAAGAACGGGATCGTCATCAGCACGAAGATCCGCTCGGCAACCTTGTACGAGCCGCGTACAAGGAGCAGCCACACGAGCAGTGCGGCGATCGGGACGGACGCGTACTTCGGAACGTGCGCGAGCCCCAGGGCGGCGCCGATGCCGACGAACTCGCTGATGCAGATACCGAGGTTCGCGATCAGCACCGAAACCGTGGCGAACGCGGACCAGCGCACGCCGTACTGCTCGCGGATCAACTCTGCAAGCCCCTTGCCGGTAACCGCGCCCATGCGGGCTGCCATCTCCTGAACGACGATCAGGCTGACGGTGATCACCACCATCATCCAGAGCAGGTCGTAGCCGTACTTCGCACCCACGGAGGCGTAGGTCGCGATCCCGCCCGCGTCGTTGCCGGCGTTTGCCGCAATCAGGCCGGGGCCGAGCGCGGCAAAGACCAGGAGGAGCTTGTTGGTACGCCGGCTACGCGGGCGCAGGCGTGGCCGGCCACGCGGAGCGCGGCGCGGCAGCCTCACGAGTGCGAGTACTGGGCGGAACATCCGCCGGCGGGTCGAGCAAGACCGTCAACACAGGGCGAGAATACTCCTACTCATCGCCGAGGATGCCGAAGTTCCGGCGCCAGCCGCGCGGGAGCACGAGCTCGAGCACATCGTCGACCGTGATCACGCCCAGCGCCTGCTCATCGTTGTCGACGACGGGCACAACCGTCAGGTCGTAGTCCGTCATCAAGCGGGCCACCTCTTCGAGGTCGGCGTGTGTCCGTACGGCCTTCGCCGGGCGGGCGATGTCACCGACGGCAGCGCCAGACTCTGCGCGAATGAGGTCGACGACTTGGAACGCCCCCTTCAACCGCCGGTGCTGGTTCATCACGTAGATCCAGGTGATCGAGTCCGGAGAGCCTGTGGAGCGGCGGATGCGCTCGAGCGCTTCCTCGCGGGTCGCCTGCGAGTAGACACAGATGAAGTCAGGGCTCATCAGACCCCCGGCGGTGCTCGGGTCGTAGCCGAGCAGCGCGCGAACGCGCCGGCGTTGCGCCGAGGGCAAGAGCGCCACGACGTCCTCGCGCCGCTCCTCCGGAAGATCGTTGACGAGGTCGGCGGCGTCATCGCTCTCCATCCGCGCGAGCATCGCTGCCGCCTCCTCGTCAGATCTCTCTCCGATGAACTCGACCTGATGCTGGGTATCGAGCTCCTCGAAAACGTCTGCCTCGCGTTCCGCGTCGGCGCGAACAGCTTCGAGGATCTCCCCGCCTTCGCGGTGCGAGGCCGCCTCGACAAGATCTGCGAGCTCCGCCGGGTGCAGTCGCGCCAGCTTCGGATGAGGAATACGAAGCCGCACTGTCGGCACATGCCCTGTGAACGGCTCCACGCTCGCCCAATCGAGAAACGTGCCCGATTCGATCAAGCGCCCCACGCGGGAAGGCACAAGCCGGCGAAGAAACCCACGCGGTCCGGTGTCGACCCCGACGACGCGATACCAGCCTTCCAAACGCGCGATCTCGATCTCGTTCGTCCGCACAAGGCGTGCGCCGTCGACGTTGATCAACTGCCGGTCGAGTACGTCTTCTTTCAGGAGCACCTCCTGCGGCCGGCGTGCAAAAGGCTGCAAATCCAGACGCGACTCGCGGATCGTCACGCCGCCCGGAGCGATCTCCTGGATCACCTCCGCAGACACAAAGACAGCGCGCCCCGCTATCGAGGCGAGTGCGCCGGTGACCGGCGGATAGTCATCCGCGCCGAGCCTGACGATGAGATCCGCGACCTTCCCAAGACGCAGTCCGTTCGCGTCGAAGAGACCACCACCCACTACGCGCGAGAGGTGAATCACCTGTGGCGTGGCCGTGGAGACAACCATTGCCGAAGACTAGGCACATAGCGGGCGGGTATGGAGGCCCTACGCATTGACGGACGATTACGTCAGCGTCCGAGTCATTGATCGGGCACGGACTGACCTACACTCGGGCCGTGCCCGATCCCTTCCTCCGGTCGCTCCAGCTGAGACGGGACCAGGTTGCGAATTTCGACCGATACCCGTACACGATTCCCGCGATCGGGACGCTCGGAGAGTTGCAGTTCCACCCGAAGGTGACGCTCTTCGCGGGCGAGAACGGAAGCGGCAAGTCGACGCTCGTGGAAGCCATCGCGGTCGCGGCCGGATTCAACGCCGAGGGCGGCAGCCGGAACATGACCGTCTCGACGCGAGCCTCGCACTCGCCACTCCACGAGCACATCCGCCTGGTCAAGGGAAGCCGCTCGCCACGCGACGGTTACTTCCTGCGGGCAGAGAGCTTCTTCAACGTCGCCACGCACATCGAGGAACTCGACGAGGCGCCGGGCGCCGCCCCTCCGATCCTCGCGGCGTACGGCGGCGTCTCTCTCCACGAGCAGTCGCACGGCGAGTCGTTCCTCTCGCTCGCCGTCAACCGCTTTCGACCGAACGGTCTCTACATCCTCGACGAGCCCGAAGCCGCACTCTCGCTGCGTGGCAACCTCGCTCTGATGCGGCGCATGTACGAGCTCACGGCCGACGGATCGCAGTTCGTGATCTCGACGCACTCCCCCATCCTGCTCGGGTATCCGGAGGCTCGCATCTTCGTCCTCTCCGGCGAGGGGATCGTCGAGACCCGGTACCACGACACCGAGCAATACGAGCTCACGCGCTCCTTCCTCGACGACCGCGACCGCTTTCTGCACCACCTCTTCGCGGACGACGAGGGCTAGAGCTCTCGACCGATCAGCCAGCGGTGGCCGAACCGGTCGACGACGCGTCTCCAGCGCATCCCGTACGACGCGCGGACTCTATCCCCCGTGCCACACTTGACTCGAATCGCACGGGCCCGGCATCGGTGAGAGGAGTCGCTCCATGGAGAAGAGACTGGTTACGCGCTACGCGATGCAGTCCGCCGAAGCGGCGGCTGAAAACCAGCGTCGAGTCGAAGGGGTCTTCACCGAGCTGGCCGCGAACAAGCCCGACAACGTGAGCTACATCGTCCTGCGGCTCACGGACGACTCCTTCGTACACGTGTCGTTCCACAACCACGGCGACGACGAGGTGAACCCGATCGCCTCGACGGCCGCCTTCGCGCACTTCCAGGACGGCCATGCAGATCGCCGGGAGGGCGGCGTCGACCAGCAGACAGCAACACTGGTCGGTGCCTACGTCACAACCATCGCCTGACGGCGGGCCGCCTGCACAGCCCCCGGAACTGACGGGTGTCAGCCTGCCTTCGGGCGCTCCACGTCTGCGAGCACACCGTGACCGTCCGGGTGATGCTTCTTGCACACCGGGTGGCCGTGCACCGGATGCGGGTGCCACTGCAAGCGCCAGCAGCGGTGGACGTGGCAGTTGTGCTTACGCCACCAGAGGTAGAACGCGCTGGTGAAGGCCGTGATGAGCGTGATGTCGGCGAGCGGCCCGCTCACGAAGTTGTAGCCGCCCTTCGTCGGCCAATGGAGCAGGTAGTGGAAGCTCGCTGCGATGAGCACGCCGCCAGGCTACCTCGCGCTTTACCTCCGGCTGGGTCGAAGGCATCATCCGCCGGTGCCGCCGGATGCCGACGAAGACTTGGTCGTTCTTCACGTTCGCGGCGGCGAGATCACCGACGCGGGATCGTGGGTGTACGCGTGGCTCCGCGTCGACTACGACCGGCCTGTCATCTACGTCGGCGCTACCGGTCTGCAGCCGGGAACCCGCGCCTGGCTCCACCTCCACGATCCCGACCCGGACATCGGACGCGTCGCCGCCCGGTACCCGGCAGCCTTGGACGAGCCGCTCGAGGTCGTCGCCGTGCAGGTGCCCGAAGGCGTGTCACGGAGCGACACGAAGACCGTCGCAATCACACGCCTGGCCGAAGCCGGGCTCCTCTCCGAGCACTACGTCGGCGATCCTCCGGTCGCTGACCTTCCGCCTGTCCCTTCCGCGGCCTGCCGGCCGATAGAGCGTCTCGTCGCATATGTCGGCCGGCACGCTGCACGCTAGGCGTGCGGCCGTCTTCTAGACCGTGACGCGGGCGAGCTCTTCGAGCGACGTGAGGCCGGCCGCAACCTTGGCGATGCCGTCGTCCCACAGCGTGCGCGTACCGCCGGCGAGCGCCGCGCGCTCGATCTCCTCGCGCGAGGCGTGCTTGGCCGCCATCGTCGCGAGCTCTTCGGTCATCTCCATGAGCTGGAAGATGCCGACCCGGCCCTTGTAGCCCGTCTGGTTGCACCGCGGGCAGCCGCGCTTGCGATAGAACGACATGCCGTCGCTGGCGGCCGCGATGTCGGGCGAGACGCGGGCAGCGATCATGTCTGCGGCCGACGGCTGGTACATCTCGCAACAGCTCGAGCAGAGCTTTCGCGCGAGCCGCTGTGCGAGCACACCGGTCACGGCGGCGCCGGTGAGGAACGGCTCGACGCCCATCTCGTTCAGGCGCGTCAACGCGCTCGGGGCGTCGTTGGTGTGCAGCGTCGAGAGCACGAGGTGACCGGTGAGTGCAGCCTCGATCGAGATCTTTGCGGTCTCGCCGTCGCGAACCTCACCGACCATCACCACGTCCGGGTCGGAACGCAGGATCGAGCGCAGCGCCGCCGCGAAGGTGAGCCCGGCACGCGGATTGATCTGCACCTGGTTGATGCCGGAGAGGCG
>DATEXK010000255.1:0-10986 GCA_035257065.1 Gaiellaceae bacterium
GATTCCCTGGTGGAACGAGAAGAAGCCGGGGCCTTCGAACGCGCCGGACAGGATGCCGTTTTCGTACACCGTGCGCGGATCGCCGAAGAAGCCGCGAATCGGGTGCTGCTGGTCGAACGGCCTGAAGGGCCACGAGTAGGCAGAGGCGCCGCCCGCCTGGGCGAGCGTCACCATGAGCAGCAAGACGACAGCGAAGCGAAGACGAACCATGCGCACGACCAAAATATTGAGAAGCCCGGACGTAGGCCGGGTTACGAGCGAGAGCGTTCCCGCAATGCGTTCGCGTTACTCGTCAGCGCCGGAAGTCCTGCCTCACCGGAGCTGCGGAGACTCGTTCGCGGGTCGCGTCGGCAAGAGCCATCGGGGTACCCTGTCTCCGTGGCCGAGCTCAAGACATCCGCCGACTACGTTCCGATGGGCGACCAGCCGAGGGCGATCGACATCCTCTCCGAGGGGCTCCTGAACGGCGAGCGCTACCAGACGCTCGTCGGCGCCACCGGCACCGGGAAGACGGCGACGATCGCCTGGACGATCGAGAAGGTCGGCAAGCCTGCGCTGATCATCGCCCACAACAAAACCCTGGCGGCCCAGCTGTGCAACGAGTTCCGCGAGTTCTTCCCACACAACGCTGTCGAGTACTTCGTCTCGTACTACGACTACTACCAGCCCGAGGCGTACGTCCCGCAGGCCGACCTCTACATCGAGAAGGACTCGTCGCGCAACGACGACATCGACCGCCTGCGCCATTCGGCCAGCTCGAATCTGTTGTCGCGGCGCGACGTGATCGTGGTCGCGTCGGTGTCGTGCATCTACGGCCTCGGGTCGCCGGAGGAGTACAAGGACCGCATCGTCTTCGTGGACGTCGGCGAGGAGCAGGATCGCGACCTGATGCTCCGCAAGCTGATCGACATCCAGTACGTGCGCAACGACACGCTGCTCGGCCGTGGCCGCTTCCGGGTCAAGGGCGACGTGGTCGAGGTGCAGCCCGCGCACGAGGAGACGGCGTATCGCATCTCGTTCTACGGCGACGAGGTCGAGGCGATCACCCACTTCGATCCACTGACGGGCGAGGTGCTCTCGAAGTACGACCAGATCACGATCTTCCCGGCGACGCAGTACGTGACATCGAAGCCGACGATCGAGCGCGCGGCCGTGGAGATCCGGCACGAGCTCGAGGAGCAGGTCAAGATGTTCGAGTCCGAGGGGAAGATGCTCGAGGCGCACCGGATCCGTCAGCGCACCGAGTACGACCTCGAGATGATGAAGGAGCTCGGCTTCTGCAACGGGATCGAGAACTACTCGCGGATCCTCGACGGCCGTCCCCCCGGCTCTGCGCCGCACACGTTGCTCGACTACTTCCCGTCCGACTTCGTCGTGTTCTGCGACGAGTCGCATCAGTCGATCCCGCAGATCGGCGGCATGTACGAGGGCGACCGCTCGCGCAAGCAGACGCTCGTGGACTTCGGCTTCCGTCTTCCGTCGGCGATCGACAACCGGCCGCTCCGCTTCGACGAGTTCCTCGCGAAGGTGCCGCAGCTGGTCTTCGTCTCGGCGACGCCGGGTGCGTACGAGCTGCGGCATTCGAAGCGGATCGCCGAGCAGCTGATCCGGCCGACCTGGCTCGTCGACCCGGAGGTCGAGCTGCGGCCGACGAAGAACCAGATCGACGATCTGCTCGGTGAGATCCGCAAGCGCGAGCAGGTCGGTGAGCGGACGCTCGTCACGACCCTGACGAAGAAGATGGCCGAAGATCTCACCGACTACCTGCTCGAGTCCGGCGTGAAGGCGCGCTACCTCCACTCGGAGATCGACACGCTCGAGCGCATCCAGATCATCCGCGAGCTGCGCCTCGGCGAGTACGACGTGCTCGTCGGCGTCAACCTCCTGCGCGAGGGTCTCGACCTGCCGGAGGTGTCGCTCGTCGCGATCCTCGATGCAGACAAGGAGGGCTTTCTGCGCGGGCGCACGTCGCTCATCCAGACGATTGGCCGCGCCGCCCGCAACGTCAACGGGCGGGTGCTCATGTACGCCGACAAGCAGACCGAGTCGATCAAGGAGGCGATCGACGAGACGAATCGCCGCCGCACGATCCAGCTCGCGTACAACGAAGAGCACGGGCTGACGCCGATCACGATCTCGAAGGGGATCTCCGACATCGCCGAGTTCCTCCAGCTCGACTCGCCGCACGTGCCGGGTCGACGCCATCGCGGCTCGAAGAAGGTCGAGGGATTGGACCGCGGCGAGCTCGAGAAGCTCGTGGTCACCCTCGAAGAGGAGATGCTCGTTGCGGCCGAGGAGCTGCGGTTCGAGTACGCCGCGAAGCTGCGGGACGAGATCAAGGACCTGCGTCGAGAGCTGAACGCCCTACAGGAGGCCGCCTAGCCATGTGCAGAAGCATCCACACGCTGTACAACGTCGAGCCTGCCGTCAGCGAGGAAGAGGCGCGCGCCGCTGCGCTCCAGTACGTCCGCAAGATCAGCGGCTACCGCAAGCCGTCGCGCGCGAACGAGGTCGCGTTCGAGCGCGCGGTCGACGAAATCGCCGCCGTGTCGTGGCGGCTCCTCGGCGAGCTCGAGACCGCCGCCGCGCCGAGGGTGCGCGAGCACGTAGCCGCCTGACGCGTTGCTTCGCTCGCCTCACGGGGGAAACCATGTTTCCCCCGTGGGCCCCCTTCTTCCTGTGCTCACGGCCGGGCGCGTCACTGCTGCGCCGAGCAAGCTCGGCTCCGCGACGAAAGAGCTTCTGGGGGCCTCGCGCTCACGTTGTGCTCATGCCGGGCCGGTACTCTGCAGGGATGTTCAGCACGATCATCGCCGCTCTCGCTTCCGCGTTCATCACCGGCGCCCTCGCGCGCTTTGCCGTGCCGGGGCCGGACCCGATGCCGGCCTGGCTGACCGTCGTGATCGGGCTCGGCGGGACGGTCGTCGGCGGCGGCATCGTGATCCTGACCCTCGGGCAGAACCCCGGCGCCGTAGGAACTGCGAGCTTCGCCGTCTCGATCGCCCTCGTGGTCGTCTACCGGCGCTTCATCCAGAAGCGCCCGCTCTGGGGGCCTGGCGCGTATCTCTTCCCGAAGAGAGGGTTCGGCGTCGACCAGTACCGCGAGCGGCTCCAGCGGGCGGGGATCGACCCCGACAAGGTGATGTCGCCGTTCATGCCGACCGCGACGAACGCGACGAACGCGGAGGCCGCGGCCCCGCGCGGCGCGACGGCTGCGTCGGGAGACGGGGGAGACCCGACCGAGAACCCGGCGTACTACCTGCGCTTGATCGAGGAGCTCCACGACAACGGCGTGCTTGACGACGCCGAGTACGACGGGTCCCGCCTGCGCTTGCTCGAGCGGCTCCGGACGTAGGATCGAGCTGTGGGCATCCTTGTCGTTCTCGTCATGCTCGTCGTCGGCGGCCTGATCGTCGGCGGGTTGGCGCGTCTCGCACTGCCGGGGCCGGATCCGATGAGCATTCCGATGACGATCGGGCTCGGGATCGCCGGCTCGCTCGTCGGCGGCCTCGTCGCACGGATCTTCCTCGGCACCGGCGGCGGTCTCATCTTTGCCGTGCTCGGGGCGATGCTCGTGCTCTATCTGCACCGCCGCTTCGTTCAGAAGCGTCCGCTGACGGGCCCGCAGGCCCGCCAACGGCCCTGATCGATCAGTGCACCTTGAGGTTGCCCGTCACCCGGGCGAGCGTGCTCGAGTCGTAGCCGTCGCTCAGCCGCAGCCGGAGCGTGTCTGAGGTTCCCGGGTCGCCGCCGTCGTGGAGGTCGAGCCGCCAGGACAGCGTGACGAGCGGATGGCCGATGAGCACGCCGCGGCCGAAGACGGTTGCGTTGTGCCCGGTGACGACGACCGACTGAACGGTCGCCGACGCGAACTTGCGTCCGTCGCCGTCGTAGCCGATCAGCCCGAGGGTGAAGTGATGCCCGTCGGAGATGATCTCGGTCGCCGTGACGATGCCGCGCGCCCAACGCACCGCGCCGGTGATCAGCGCGGCCGTGCTCGCGGGAAGGCCGACCGTCACGCTCGCGGTGGCCGTGCCGACGCCGCCGTCATGGTCGGTCACTTTCAGCTTCGCCGTGTACGTGCCCGCGAAGCTGTATGTGCACGCCGCCGTCGCGCCCGTCGCGTCGGTCGTCCCGTTGTTATCGCAGTCCCACGCGAACGTGAGCACGTCGCCGGGGAGGCCGGGGTCGGTCGCCGTCCCCGTGACGGAGATCGGCGCGCCTGCGGCTCCGCTGTAGGGGCCACCCGCGTTCGCGATCGGTGCGACATTGTGCACGGTGACCGTGGCCGTGTACGTCGTCGAGCCGCCGTCCTTGTCGGTGACCGTTCCCTTGACGGTGATCGTGCCGGGCGCGCCGGCCTTGCATTGTCCCGGTCCGATAAGCGTCGCGGCACCACAGTCGAACGAGGTCGCAAGCGCCGGCTGATCGGCTGCGACGTCCGAGAGCCCCGTCAGCGCGAGTGTGAACGTCGACCCCTCGTCGACGACTGCGGGTGCGGCGAACGTTCCGGTCGGGTTGACGTTCGTCGCCGTGATCGTCACGGAAGCCGTGTCGGTCTGGCCGGACGAGTCGGTGACCGTGAGCTGGAACGCGTAGGTGCCGTTGTCGGGTGCGACGAACGTCGGGTGCGTTCCGGTGACGCCGGCGAGCGAGACCGGCGTTCCACTCGTCTGCGTCCACGCGTACGTCAGCGTGTCGCCGGCGTCCGGGTCGGAGGAGGCCGATCCGTCGAGCGTAACCGTTGCGCCCTCGTTCACGGTCTGCGCCGGGCCGGCGTTCGCGTGCGGCGGCGAGTCGAGCACGACGTTCTGCGTCTGCGTCGAGCTGTTGCCGTTGCCGTCGGAGTACGTCCAGTGGACGACGTGCGCGCCCGGCGTCGAGTACGAGAGCGGATCCGCCGTCGTCCCGGCAACGCTGCCGGCGCAGTTGTCCGTCGCGGTCGGAGTGGCCGTGATTGTGACCGTTCCCGAGCCGCTGATCGTCGAGAGCGAGGCGGCGTCGGGCGACCGGCCCATCGCCGCAAGTCGTAATTACGGGAGGGCGAGCACGCCGAGGCCGCGCGGGAATTCGCGCCGCGCGGTGAGGCCCCAGTCGTTGCCGCGCCAGATGTGCGTCGACACCGTCAGCCGTGTCTCGCCGATCTCGTAGATGTGCAGGCCGCGTGCCTCGCCGAGCCGGCTCGGGCGCGGCCGGCCGAGCCCGGGGGCGATCGAGATGACAGCGGCGCGCACGTCACCCGTCACGACCTCGAACTCGTGACGCTCGCTCACCGCCGCCTGATGGATGTGCCCGGCGAGGATCAGGTCGGCGCCCGCGGAGACGAGCGCGCGCAGCACCTCGTTGCGATGTGACACCGGCTTCTTCCGCGACGCGCGCCAGGGGGCGCCGAGCATGTGGTGGTGGAGCACGACCACGCGGTAGGCGTCCTGGGCGGCGGCGCCGAGCCGTTGGGCGGCCTCGCCCAGTTGCGACTCGTGGAGCGCTCCTCCCTGGTGCCGGAACGGGCGGGCGGAGTTGAGCCCGATCACGTGCAACCCCGGTGAGACGTGCGTGGCTTCGGTCGTCTCCCAGACCCGTTCGAACTCGGCCCAGGGGCTCGTGAACCGGGCCGGAACGGTGTAGGGAAGATCGTGGTTGCCCGGCACGGCGAGCACCGGTGGGCCGAGCGAGGACAGGAACCGGTGGGCCCGCTCGTGCTCACGCCGGCGGCCGCGATTGGTCAGATCGCCCGACGCGACGATCAATTCGGGTCGAGTCCGCCCGACGAGCTGCGCCAGTGCCGCCTCGACTTCCGGGTCCTCACGGGCGCCCGTGTGAAGATCGGAGACATGCAGGATGTGTACGCTCACAGAAGAATGAGGCTATAGATCAGCTATGGCGGACGAGTCTCCCGAGATCTTCGACGACCTGTACCTCGGCCTCCGGGCCGGCGGCGCACTGCGCAAGCAGCGCCGCGGCGAGGCGCTCACCACCGAGGAACAGGAAGCGCTCGGCCGCTGGCAGCGGCTCTCTTCGTGGCGCAAGGCGCTCGCCGTCGGTGGGTTCGCACTCGGCACGTTCGGTCTCGGCTTCACGCTCGGCGGCCTGGTCTTCGGCCGCTGGCGCAAAGCGTAAGTCGTCGCTCAGGTCTCTTCTCTCGCACCCGTGAACATCACGGCCGGCACGTCCTCGCCGGCGGGGTCGATGTCGCGCAATACGACGTCGACGAGCGTCGAGAGCACCGCTGCGATCGGAATCGCGAGCAGCACGTAGAAGCTGCCGAGCAGGATCCCGACGCCAATCACCGACACGAGCACGACGAGCGGGGAGAGCCCGACCGCGTGCCCGAGCACCTTCGGGACGACGAGGTAGTCCTCGATCTGGCGCAGCGCAAGCACGATCAACCCGGCGAAGAGGGCGACGTGCCAGCCCACGGTGAGGCCGACACCGATCGCAAGCGCACCGGCGATGAGCGGGCCGATCACGGGGACGATCTCGAAGATGCCCGCGAACGTCCCGATCAGCAGCCAGTACGGCAGGTCGATCGCCCAGAAGGACAGCGAGAGCACGAGCGCGACGAACACGATCAGGATCAGCTCGCCGCGGACGAAGGCGCCGAGCTTCTGGTCGATCAGAATCCACGTGTCTCGCGTCACGCGTCTGTGGTTGCGTGGGATGAGCGACTGGACGAGCCCGATCGTCTTGTCGCGCTCGAAGATCCAGTACGCGGCGACGGCGAACATGAAGAAGATCCCGACGAGGATCTCGAAGGCCCTGGTCGTCACCGTCAGGGCGGGGTGGACGAGGCTCGTGCCCGACGGCAGCTTCTTCAGGCGCTTCTGCAACCCGAGCAGGATCTGGTGCTTGAGCCCGTGCGAGTGCGCGGTCTGCCGGTGGAGGTCGCTGGCGGACGTCGGCACCCGGCCGATCGCCTG
Source organism: Gaiellaceae bacterium (assembly GCA_035257065.1). Classification (GTDB taxonomy): domain Bacteria; phylum Actinomycetota; class Thermoleophilia; order Gaiellales; family Gaiellaceae; genus Palsa-739. The sequence continues at coordinate 6,918 of DATEXK010000255.1, forward strand.
CTGGATCTGTGAGGTTGCGCTCGGGACGACGAGCCACAGCAGCAGAGCGACCAGGCCGAGGAAGGCGACGTAGTGGACGAGCACGCCGAACCCCTTCGGGAGACCCGTCCGCTTGTTCAGCCACTCGACCCCGGGGCGCATGGCCGCGGCGACGATGATGCCGAGGAAGAACAGGGCGATCACCACCCTGATCTTCCAGAGGATGAGCGCCGCGAGGACGATCGACAGCGCGACGAGCGTGACGATCGCGGCGCGCTTTGCGGTTGAGCTCATGTCCAGGGTTTCATCGCCGTGTGTCGAAGGCGAGAAACCTATGCTCGCAGAGCCCGAAGAGCACGTATTCCTCGACGCCCGCCGCCACGGGGTCGTTCTCGTGCGGCCGCTCTTCCGTGCGCTCGTGCTCGCGCTGCTCGGTGCGGCGGCGTTTCTCGGTGGCTGGCCGGTGTCGGTCGCGGGCGCGACGCTGCTCGTGATCGCCGCCGTCGTCGCGACTGCGGCCGTCTGGCGTTGGGATCGCACGCACGTCGTCGTGACGACCGACAAGCTGTTCGTGATGCACGGCGTCGTGCACCGGCGGGCCGCGGCGGTGCACCTGGCGCGCGTCGGCACCGTCGAGATCGAGCAGTCCCTGCCCGGCCGGCTGTTCGGCTACGGCACGATCGTCGCCGGCGATCTCGAGATTCGCTGCGTCGCGAAGCCCCGCGAGCTCTGCGGGCTCGTGCAGCGGCTCAGCGGCTGACGAGTTCGAAAAGAGGCCTTCCCGAACACACGTTCGCACGGTAGAATGGCTCCAGGAATGGCTGCCGACGAACTCGTTGTCCACGGCGCCCGCGAGCACAACCTGAAGGACATCACCGTCCGGCTGCCGCGGCATCGCCTGATCTGCATCACCGGGCTCTCGGGCTCCGGGAAGTCGAGCCTTGCCTTCGACACGATCTATGCGGAGGGGCAGCGGCGCTACGTCGAGTCGCTCTCCGCATATGCGCGCCAGTTCCTCCAGATGATGGAGAAGCCGGACGTCGACCACATCGACGGTCTCAGCCCGGCGATCTCGATCGACCAGAAGACGACCTCGCGCAACCCGCGCTCGACCGTCGGGACGGTCACCGAGATCTACGACTACCTCCGCCTGCTGTACGCGCGGACGGGGCGCCCGCACTGCCCGATCTGCGGCAAGCCCATCGCCGGCCAGTCGATCGACGCGATCGTCGACCAGGTGCTGCGGCTCGACGAGAGCACGCGGTTCACCGTCAACGCGCCGCTCGTGCGTGACCGCAAGGGCGAGCACAAGGACGTCTTCGAGGAGCTGACACGCGAGGGCTTCACGCGCGCGAAGGTCGACGGCCGCGAGGTCGTGCTCGAGGACGGGGTGCCCGAGCTCGACAAGAAGTTCAAGCATTCGATCGACGTCGTCGTCGACCGCCTCGTCATGAAGGCCGACCTTCGGCTGCGCTTGACGCAGTCGATCGAGACGGCGGCAGGGCTCGGTGAAGGCCTCGTGGTGATCGACATCGTCGGCGGCCAGGAGATGCTGTTCTCGCAGAACTTCGCGTGCCCCGACCATGGCGTCTCGCTGCCCGAGCTGCAGCCGCGCATCTTCTCGTTCAACTCACCGCACGGCGCCTGTCCTCGCTGCACCGGTCTCGGCTCCCAGCAGGAGATCGACCCGGACATGCTCGTGCCGGATCCATCGGTCTCGATCGACGACGGCGCGCTCGTGCCGTGGTCGGTCGGCGGCTCGTCGGGCTTCTACGAGGCCGTGACGCAGGCAATCGCCGACCGCTACGAGATCGACACGTCGAAGCCGTGGTTCGAGCTGAGCGAGGAGGAGCAGAATCGGTTCCTCTACGGCACCGACGGCGAGAAGATCTACGTCCAGTACCGCAACCGCATGGGGCGCCGCCGCCAGTACACGCTCGCGTTCGACGGCATCGTCGCCAGCCTTCAGCGCCGGTACAAGGAGACGGACTCGGCGCAGCAGCGCGAGCGCATCGAGGAGTACATGTCGTTCCGCCCGTGCCCGGTCTGCAAGGGTGCGCGCTTGAAGCCAGAGGTGCTTGCGGTCACCGTCGGCGCTCGCTCGATCAACGAGTTCACCCAGATGTCCGTGTCACGCGCGCTCCAGTTTCTCGACGAGCTCGGGCTCACCGAGACGGAGCAGCTGATCGGTCAGCGCATCGTCAAGGAGATCCGCGAGCGCCTGACGTTCCTCGACGACGTCGGCGTCGGCTACCTGACGCTCGACCGTGCGGCGGGAACGTTGTCGGGCGGCGAGGCGCAGCGCCTGCGCCTCGCGACGCAGATCGGCTCGCAGCTCGTCGGCGTGCTCTACATCCTCGACGAGCCGTCGATCGGGCTGCACCAGCGCGACAACGCGAGGCTGATCGGCACGCTCGAGCGTCTGCGTGACCTCGGCAACACGGTCGTCGTCGTCGAGCACGACGAGGAGATGATGCGGCGCGCCGACTGGCTCGTCGACATGGGGCCGGCAGCAGGCGTCCACGGCGGCGAGGTCGTCGCCGAAGGGCCGGCGGCAAAGGTCGAGCGCAATCGCAAGTCGGTCACGGGACAGTTCCTCTCCGGCAGGCGCTCGATCGCGATTCCCGACCGGCGTCTCGACGACCGCGGCGCCTTCGTCGTGCGCGGCGCGTCACAGCACAACCTCAAGGACATCGACGTCGAGTTCCCGGTCGGCAAGTTCATCTGCGTCACCGGCGTCTCCGGCTCGGGCAAGTCAACCCTCGTGAACGAGATCGTCTACAAGTCGCTCGCGAACCGGCTCAACCGCGCGCGCGTGAAGCCTGGCGCGCACGCAGGGGTCGAGGGCATCGACGTCTTCGACAAGGTGATCGAGATCGACCAGCGCCCGATCGGCCGCACGCCGCGGTCGAACCCGGCGACGTACACCGACCTCTTCACGCACATCCGCGAGCTCTATTCGCTGACGCCCGAGGCGAAGGTGCGCGGGTACAAGCCCGGCCGCTTCTCCTTCAACGTGCGCGGCGGACGCTGCGAGACGTGCAAGGGCGACGGGCAGATCAAGATCGAGATGCACTTCCTCCCCGACGTGTACGTCTCGTGCGAGACGTGCAAGGGCGCGCGCTACAACCGGGAGACACTGGAGGTGCGCTTCAAGGGCAAGTCGATCGCCGACGTGCTCGACATGTCGGTCGAAGATGCGCTCGAGTTCTTCGCGAAGATTCCGAAGATCCGGCGCCGCCTCCAGACTCTGCACGACGTCGGTCTCGACTACGTCAAGCTCGGTCAGCCGGCGACGACGCTGTCCGGCGGCGAGGCGCAGCGCGTCAAGCTCGCCTCCGAGCTGTGCAAGGTTGCAACGGGAAAGACGCTCTACATCCTCGACGAGCCGACGACCGGATTGCACTTCGCCGACATCGAGAAGCTGCTCGAGACCCTGCAGCGGCTCGTCGACGCCGGGAACACGATGATCGTGATCGAGCACAACCTCGACGTGATCAAGCAGGCCGACTGGCTCGTCGACCTCGGCCCGGAAGGCGGCGAGGCGGGCGGGGAGATCGTCGCCGTCGGCACGCCGGAGCAGGTCGCTGAGGTATCGGCGAGCTTCACGGGGCAGTTCCTCCAAGGCGTGCTGCCGGCACGCGCCGTTGCCGCGTAGGTCGGAGAGGGAGGCGTGAGCACGGACGCAGTCAGAGAGCCGGCGCTCGGGCGAAGCTGGTGGCTGCGCTCGCTCGCGGTGCTCGTCGCGCCGACCGCGGTCTTTGCCTCGCTCCGCGACGAGTCGCCCGAGGCCACCGAGGCACGGCAGGAGCCGATCACCGCGATCGCCGGCCTCGCGGGCATCGCCGGCGTCCTCGGCACTCCTGTCGCAAGGCACCTCCTGAACGACTCGTCGGTGTCGGTCGCGCTGATCCCCGTCTGGGCGTTCTTCGGTGGCGCCATCTACGCACTCGCGATCTACTGGATCGGCGGCGGCCTCCTCTCACGCGCGTCGCGCCGCCTGGGCGGCCTCGGCTCGTGGCAGCGATCGCGGCACGTGCTCGCGCTGTCCGCGGCGCCGCTCGCACTCTCGCTCGTGACACTCTGGCCG
>DATEXK010000256.1:0-2822 GCA_035257065.1 Gaiellaceae bacterium
CAGCAGCGCAGCGGCCGCGACGCCCAGGACAACCGCAACCACGAGCGACCTGCGCGCCGCGCGGCTGAACCGCAGCAGCTGCCGGTCGACGCGCGCCAAGCTAGAGGGCCGGCGCGTCGCCCGAGCCGCGGCCGGCAAGCAGGTCGAGCGGGTTGCGCACGTGCTCGCCGAAATCCTCCGGTCCGATCCGCCGGCGGAATACCCAGTACGTCCAGGCCTGGTAGGCGAGCACGACGGGCAGCAGGATCACCGCCACGATCGTCATCACCGTCAACGTGTAGTGAGACGAAGCCGAAGCGTTCAGCGTCAGGCTGTACGCCGGATCCGTCGTGGAGACCATCGTGTGCGGGAACAGATCGACGAAGAACATCGCAACGAGTGCGACGACCGCAAATGCACCGAGCGCGAACGCGGCTCCATCGCGGTACCGGATCTGAGCGAGAGCGGACAAGGCGAGCGCGACGATCGCGAGCGCGCTCACCGCGATCTCGACTCCGCTCTGGTGAGGCTGGTCGACGATCGTCCACGCGACGAAGGCGATCCCGACCAGCGCGGCGGCGGGCGCGACGGTGCGCGCGATCCGGCGGGCCCGCTGGACCAACTCGCCTTTCGTGCGCAAGGTCAGGAAGATCGCGCCCAGCGAGAGAAACAGCAACACCGTCGTCAGCCCGCCGAGGATCGCGTACGGGTTGAGCAGCGTGGTCAGGCTCCCGTCCGCGTTTCCCTTGCCGTCGATCGGCACGCCGCGGATGATGTTCGCCCAGGCGACGCCCCAGAGCAGCGCGGCGAGGAAGCTGCCGATCGTGATCGCCCACTCCCAGGTCGAGGTCCAGGCCGACCGCTCGTCCTTGCCCCAGAACTCGAAGGCGACGCCGCGCGCGATCAGTGCCAGGAGGACGAGGAACAGAGCGATGTAGAACCCGGAGAACAGCGTCGCGTACCACTGCGGGAAGGCGGCGAAGGTCGCACCACCTGCGACGATCAGCCACACCTCGTTCCCGTCCCACACCGGGCCGATCGTATGAATCAACGCGCGCCGTTCGGCGCGGTCGCGGCCGAGCACGCGCAAGAGCATGCCAACGCCGAAGTCGAAGCCCTCGAGCACGAAGTACCCAGCCCAGAGGACTCCGATCAGGACGAACCACAGCACCTGGAGGGCGGTGTAGTCGCGCATCAGTAGGCGAGCGACGCCTCGGCGCCCGAGCCCTCATCGTGCTCGCCGGGAATGTGGCGCGCCTCGCGCAGGAACAGCCACAGCGCGACCCCGCCGAGGACGGTGAAGATCGCGACGAAGCCGGTGAGTGTCGTCCAGATCTGGGTCGAGCTCACGTTCGGCGAGCTCGCTTGAGAGGTCTTCAAGAGCCCCTGCACGATCCACGGTTGCCGGCCCGATTCGGTCATCAACCAGCCGCCGGTGTTCATCAGAAACGGCAGCACCCCGGCCGCGATGCACGCTCCGAGCCAACGCCGCGAGCTCGCCAGGCGCCCACGCTTCCAGAGCCACAGGCCGCTCGCGGCGAGCGCGAGCACGAGCCCCCACAGGTAGATCATCGAGCGGAACGACCAGTAGACGATGGCGACGTAGGGCGAGTACTCGCCCGGCCCGTACTGCTGCTGGTACTGGGCGTCGAGCTGGTTGACGCCCCGGACCTGGTCGGTCCACGAGCGTGTCGCCACCAGCGAGAGCAAGTGGGGGATCTTCAGATCGCGACTCGTGTGGCGCGGGTTGTGGGTGAAGCTCCCGGTGGCGAAGAGCGAGAAAGCCGCCGGCTGCTCGGTGTTGAACAGCGCCTCCGCGGCGGCCATCTTCATCGGCTGCTCGCGGATCAGCGTGCGCCCGAGCTCGTCACCCACGTACAGCGAGCCGAGCGCGCCAACCACCGCGAGGACGAGCGCGATCTTGACCGCGCTCGTAAAGAGCGCTACCTCCTGCCCGCGGCGCAGGTGCCAGGCGGACACCGCCAGCGCGACGAGCGCAGCGGTCAACACCGCGGCGAGGATCACGTGCAGGAACGCCCACACCGTGAGGTCGCTGAACAGCACCTTCCAGATGTCGATCAGCTGCGCCTTGCCGCCGACCAGGCGGTAGCCGACCGGGTGCTGCATCCACGCGTTGGCGGCGATGATGAAATACGCGGAGAGCATCGTCCCGCCGGCGACGCACCAGATCGTCGCGAGGTGCACCCGCGGCGAGAGCCGCCCGCGCCCGAAGATCCAGAGCCCGAGAAAGGTCGACTCGAGGAAGAAGGCTGCCAGCCCCTCCATCGCCAGCGGCGCCCCGAAGACGTCGCCGACGTACCGGGAATAGAGCGACCAGTTCATCCCGAACTGGAACTCCTGGATGATTCCCGTCACGACCCCGACCGCGAACGAGATCAGAAGCAGTCGTCCCCAGAACAGCGTCTGGCGCGCGTAGACGTCCTTCCCGGTTCGGAAATGGAACGTCTGGCAGATCGCGACGTACAGCGCCAGCCCGATCGAGACCGGGACGAACAAAAAGTGAAAGATCGTCGTTATCCCGAACTGCCATCGCGCGAGATCGAGCGCCGTCACGGCCAGCTCCTTCGACACGTTCACCAACCAATGATCCTTGCAACCGTAACAGGCCTTACTTCAGCATGACCCTTTGAGAAGAGCCGCCCGCGCGGCGACTCCTGTCGTTCGCACACAGGCTCGGAGGACGGCTGCCACGTCATGTCTCCCGGGTAGGTGCGGGTAGGTGGGATCAGTGGCGCTGCTGATGCGCGGCACTCTCGGCGAGGGCAAGTCCGACAAAGGGTCTGGCACCCTTCACTCACCATGGAATCGCGTCTTTCGAAACC
>DATEXK010000257.1:0-9019 GCA_035257065.1 Gaiellaceae bacterium
CTTCGGCGTTCGGGATGACCGTGGCCTCGCCGCCCTCGAGCACTGCCATGCACGAGTTCGTCGTCCCGAGGTCGATGCCTAGTGTCTTTGCCATGCTGTTTGTCCCTCCTAGTGAGAAAATCTAAGCCTGAGCATAGCAGATCATAAATGAGCCGGGCGGCCCATCACGCCGATCAGCACGCCGCCGGCAACGACGAGCAGCGCGCCGGCGACGAGCCGGCGACTGACGAGCTCGCGGTGCCGGATGAAGACGATCGAGAGGAAGACGCCCCAGAGCGACTCGGTCGCCACGAGCGGCGAGACGACAGTGACGCGGCCGCGATAGTACGCCTCGAAGAGCGAGACGTACGAGAGCCCGAAGAGCACGCCGACGCCGAGAAACGGCAGGGCCTGCTGCAGCGTCGGGCGCGAACGCAGCCGCGGCACGAGCAACACGGCGAGGAGCAACGAACCGCCGAGCAGCGCGGCCGCCGCAGCGACGGCGGGCGGCACCACCGTGTCACGGGAGAGCCAGCGGACGATGTTGTCGCGCGCTGAGAAGAGAATCGTCGCCACGAACGCGAAGACGAGGCCGATGCGACGCACATGGTCGGGCCTCCCCCGCTCCCACGCGAGCTCCAGCCCGCCCGCGACGATCAGCACGGCGCCGACGATCAACGCGACGCTCACCGGCTCGCCGAGAAAGAGGAGCGCGATCGTCACCGAGATGAGCGGCGCCGCGCCGAGGACGACCGACGAGCGCGATGCGCCCGCCTCACGGATCGCGAGCGTGACGAGGATCTGTGCGGCGCCCGGCGAGATGAGCCCGGCGAGCAGGAAAGGCCACGCCGCTCCCGCGTGCACACCGCGCGACGGCGCCTCGGCCGCGGCAGCGACGAGCCCGACGACGAGTGCGCCTGCGACCGTGCAGAGCGTGGCGAGGTCGGCGTCGGAGTGGCGTGAGAGCCCGATGCGCAGACCGACGCTCATGCCGCCGAACAGAATCGCCGACAGGCAGGCGAGCCCGATCGCCGTCAACGCAACGCCTGCGCGGCGGCCGCAAGCCAACGCGTGCGAATGAATCCGAAGAACGGGCCCCCGTCGCGCCTAGGCGCGACGGGCGGCGCAGGGACGTGCTGTTCGTACCGCTCGACGACGTCGAAACCAGGCAGGAGCTCGTCGAGGCGGGCCATGACGGAGGACGCTACTAGAGGCGCTGCGTACACTCCTGCGATGGCCGCCGACACGCACGAGGCGCTCGCTGCCCAGCTCGCCGAGGACGCCGCCGAGCGCTTCCTCCGCTATGTCCGTTTCGACACGCAATCCGACGAGGACTCGGAGAGCTACCCGAGCACGGCGAAGCAGCTCGAACTGCTGCAGCACCTGCTCGGAGAGCTGCAGGCGCTCGGCCTCGCAGACGCAGCGATCGACGAGCACGGCTACGTGACGGCGACGCTGCCCGCGACGGTCGACCGTGAGGTGCCAACGATCGCGTTCTTCGCGCACGTCGACACGGCGCGCGAGTGCAGCGGAGCGAATGTCAAGCCGCAGCGCAGCCGCTACGAGGGCGGCGACATCGCGCTCGGCGACTCGGGGCAAGTCATCCGCCCGGCCGAGTCGCCCGAGCTGCAGCACCACGTCGGCCACGAGCTCGTCACGACGGACGGCACGACGCTGCTCGGCGCGGACGACAAGGCGGGCATCGCGGAGATCATGGCCGCGGCCGCGTATCTCGTCGCGCACCCGGAGGTGCCGCACGGCCCCGTGAAGCTCGCGTTCAACCCGGACGAGGAGATCGGTCGCGGCGTCATCCACTTCCCGGTCGACACGTTCGGCGCCGTCGCCGCGTACACCGTCGACGGTTCGACGACGGGCGAGGTGCAGCAGGAGACGTTCTCGGGCGCCCAGGTGCGCATGAAGGTGCGCGGCCGCGCGATCCATCCGGGCTGGGCGAAGGGCGAGCTCGTGAACGCGGTCAAGCTCGCGGCCGAGGTGATCGACCGGCTGCCCAAGGACCGGCTGTCGCCCGAGACGACGAGCGAGCGCGAGGGGTACGTGCACCCGATCCTGATCTCCGGCGACTCGTCCGAGGTGGAGATCCGCTTCATCGCGCGCGACTTCGAGAACGACCTGCTCGACCAGCACGTCGAGCTCCTGCGCGGGATCGCGGCGGACGTCGCCGCCACCGACGAACGCTGCTCGATCGAGATCGAGTCGAAGATCCAGTACCGGAACATGCGCGACACGCTCGCGCACCATCCCGAGATCGTCGCGAACCTCGAGGAGGCCGTCCGGCGCGTCGGGCTCGAGCCGAGGCTGACGGCGATCCGTGGCGGCACGGACGGGTCCGCGCTCACGGAGATGGGCCTGCCGACGCCGAACATCTTCACGGGCGGCCACGACGCCCACAGCGAGCGCGAGTGGATCTGCGTCGAGGACATGGGTCTCGCGGCGGCGGCGGTGGTCGAGCTCGCGAAGGTCTGGGCGGAGCGGTGAGCGCCGATCCGTCACGCACGCCGCCGAGCCCAGCTGCGCGCGGACAGAAGCCTCCCGTGCCGCCGGCGAAGCCACGCCTCCGGATCGGCTGGTGGGCCGCGTGGATCCTCGCGCTCCTCGCCGTCAACTACTGGATCGCCTCGCGGGCGACGCAGGCGCAGCAGCGCGTCCAGATCCCGTACAGCCCCTTCTTCCTGCAGCAGGTGCAGTCCGGCAACGTCTCCGAGATCCGCTCCAAGGGCACGGCGATCCAGGGGACGTTCAAGAAAGCCGAGAGCTACCAGAAGTCGAAGAAGACGACCGCGTTCAAGACCGAGATCCCCGAGTTCGCCGACACGAACGCGCTCTCGCAGTTGCTCCAGCGCAAGCAGGTCGTGATCAACGCGCAGCCGCTCGACACCGGCGCGCCCTGGTGGGAGAACCTGCTCGTCGGCTTCGGCCCGACGATCCTCTTCGTCGGCCTGATCGTGTTCGCGATGCGGCGGGCAGGAAGCATGCAGAACGTCCTGGGCTCGTTCGGCCGCGCGAGCGCGAAGCGGTACGAGGCGACCGGTGACCGCGTGACGTTCGCCGACGTCGCCGGGATCGACGAGGCGAAGCAGGAGCTGAGCGAGGTGGTCGACTTCCTGCGCAGCCCGGATCGCTACGGCCGTCTCGGCGCGCGCATCCCGCACGGCGTCCTGCTCAGCGGCCTCCCCGGAACCGGCAAGACGCTGCTCGCGCGCGCGGTCGCCGGCGAAGCGAACGTCCCCTTCCTCTCGATGGCCGCGTCCGAGTTTGTCGAGGCGATCGTGGGCGTCGGCGCCTCGCGCGTCAGGGACCTCTTCACGCAGGCGAAGGCGGCGGCCCCGGCGATCATCTTCATCGACGAGCTCGACGCGATCGGCCGCTCGCGCACCTCCGGCGTCGCGGGCTTCAGCGGCGGCAACGACGAGCGCGAGCAGACGCTGAACCAGATCCTCACCGAGATGGACGGATTCGACTCGTCGACCGGTGTGATCGTGATCGCCGCGACGAACCGGCCCGACGTGCTCGACCAGGCGCTGCTCCGGCCGGGCAGGTTCGACCGGCGGGTCTCCGTACAGCCGCCCGACAAGAACGGGCGCGCGGAGATCCTCGCGGTGCACACGCGCCACGTCCCCCTCGCGGCCGGCGTCGACCTTGGCGCGCTCGCGTCGACGACGCCCGGCATGGTCGGCGCCGACCTCGCCAACCTCGCCAACGAAGCCGCGCTGCTCGCGGCCCGCCGCAACCACGCGAAGGTCGACCAGGCCGACTTCACCGACGCGCTCGAGAAGATCGTCCTCGGCACCGAGCGCAAGGTGATGATGACGGACGAGGACCGGCGGCGCACCGCGTATCACGAGGGCGGTCACGCGATCGTCGGCATGCTCACCGAGGGCGCCGACCCGGTGCGGAAGATCTCGATCATCCCGCGCGGCATGTCGCTGGGCGTGACGTTCTCTGCGCCCGACACGGACCGGTTCAATTACTCCGAGCAAGAGCTGCGCGCGAAAATCGAGGTCGCTCTGGGCGGCAGGGCCGCCGAGGAGCTGATCTTCGGCGATCTGACGACCGGTGCGGAGTCGGACATCCAGCAGTTGACGCAGGTCGCCCGCCAGATGGTGGGGCGCTGGGGGATGAGCCCCGCGATCGGAATCGTGGCCGTGCTGCCGATGGACGGCCGCGGGCCGCTGCTGCCGGGCACGGCCGAGACGTCGGACGAGACGCAGCGGCTCATGGACGAAGAGGTGCGCCGGCTCGTCGCCGCGGCGCACGAGAAGGTCGTCGCGCTGCTCAAGGAGAACCGCTCCCGCCTCGACTCGCTCGCGCAGGCACTGCTCGAGCACGAGACCCTCGACCAGCCGGACGCCTACGCAGCCGCTGGGCTCACGCCCGCCCACGCTCTCGTCGAGCCGCCCGCGACGATCTCGTCCTAGCCTCGGAATACCGGGATACCCTGTCGGGATGGACCCGCTGCTCGACACGTTCGGCCGGCCGCTCGAGACCCTGCGCGTATCGATCACCGACCGCTGCAACTTCCGCTGCGTCTATTGCATGCCGAAAGAAGCCTTCGGCCGCGACCACGCGTTCCTCGACCGGAAGGAGCTGCTGAGCTTCGAGGAGATCGAGCGGGTCGTCCGCGTCTTCGCAGGGCTCGGCGTGCGGACGGTGCGGATCACGGGCGGCGAGCCGCTCGTCCGCCGCAACGTCGAGCACCTCGTCCAGCTGCTGGCCGCGATCCCCGGGCTCGAGCTCGCGCTGACGACGAACGGCGCCCTGCTGCCGCAGAAGGCCGAGGCGCTCGCGCGCGCCGGGCTCGACCGCATCACCGTCAGCCTCGATTCGGTCGACGACGCGACCTTCAAGGCGTTGAACGACGTCGACTTCCCGGTCGCCAGCGTGCTCGAGGGCATCGACGCCGCAGACGCCGCCGGGCTGCGCGTCAAGGTGAATGCGGTCGTCAAGAAGGGTGCCAACGACGACGGCATCGTCGCGCTCGCCGAGCGCTTCCGCGGGACGCCTCACGTGCTCCGTTTCATCGAGTACATGGACGTCGGGAGCTCGAACGGATGGCGCCTCGACGACGTCGTCCCGGCAGTCGAGATCGTCGACCGGATCGCCGCGGTCTGGCCGCTCGAGCCCCTGGCGCTCGCTCGTCCCGACGACACCTCGCGCCGCTACAGGTACCGAGACGGCGCGGGCGAGATCGGCGTGATCGCGTCGGTGACCAAGCCGTTCTGCGGCGGCTGCTCCCGGGCGAGGCTCTCGGCCGAGGGGAAGCTCTACACCTGCCTTTTCGCCCTCAAGGGCCATGATCTCCGCGAGCCCCTCCGCTCAGGGGCCTCAGATGAGGAGCTCGCCGGATCGATACGGAGCGTGTGGCACAAGCGCTCCGACCGGTATTCCGACCTCCGCACGGCCGAGACCGCTGCCCTGCCGAAGGTCGAGATGTCGTACATCGGCGGGTGATTCATGCAACCCGCTCCGAGGACTAGACTCTTCCTGTGACCGCCGTCGCCGCAGCCGGACGCCGGATCCTCCCGAAAGGGTGGACCGATTTCGGCTTCCAGGTCGCGATCTGGCTCGGCTTCTACTTCAGCTACCAGGCCGTCCGGGGCCTCGCCGACCGCGATCCCACGAAGGCCTTCATCAACGGCTTCCGGGTGATCGGCTTCGAGCAGCGGATCACGCCGCATCTGATCGAGCAGACCGCCCAGCGCATCGCCGACTCGTCCGGCTGGTTGCTCACCGCCGCCGCCTGGACGTACTGGAACTCCGAGTTCACGGTGATCGGCCTGACCCTGCTCTGGGTCTATCTGCGCCGTCATGACCACTTCGTTCGCTTCCGCAACACGATCCTGCTGGCGAACACGATCGGCCTGATCGGCTACGCCTTCGTGCCGACTGCGCCGCCGTGGATGTTCCCGAGCTTCGGATTCGTCGACGGCGTCAACCACTCGCACAGCTTCATCGGCGCGTTCGCCAACCCGTATGCGGCGATGCCGAGCCTCCACGCCGCCGACGCGCTCGTCGTCGGGGTCTACCTCCTTTTGGCCAGCCGGCGCTTGTGGTCGAAGGCGCTCTGGGCCGTCTGGCCCGTGTGGGTCTGGTTCTGCGTGATCGCGACGGCAAACCACTTCTGGCTCGACGTCGCAGCCGGAATCGCCGTCGGCGCAGTCTCGCTCGTGGTCGTCGCGAAGGTGCCTCTGCTGGCGGGCCGCACGCGGGCCCCCGCCGAGCTGCCCATCGCAAACCTGCTATAGTCCGGACATAGCAGGAATGCGATTTCACGCGACCACGGGACAGCTCCCATGCATGCACTGAAGGACGACGCTCCGACCCTCAGCAGGGTCAAGCACGGGTACACGACCGGTGCCCGGACGCTCGCGAGCCGCTCGGTCACCGGGCTCGCCCGCACGCGTGTGACCCCGAATGCGTTGACGGTCTCAGGCGTCAGCCTCTGTCTCGTCGCTGCACTGATCGTCCCGTTCGAGAACCGCGGCCAGCTGCTCTTCTACTGGCTCGCTGCCGGCATCTTCGTGCTCGGCTCGATCCTCGACATCCTCGACGGAGCGCTCGCGCGCGCCGGCGGGCGCTCGACGGTCTTCGGCGCATTTCTCGATTCGACAACCGACCGTGTCGGTGAGGGCGCGATGCTCGCTGCAATCGCGCTCGTCTTCGCACGGGCCGGCAACGACACCGCCGTCGTGTTCACGATCTTCGGTGTCGCCGGCTCCTTCCTCGTGCCGTACGTACGAGCGAAAGCCGAGTCCCTCGGCCTGCGCGGCGACGTGGGCCTCGGCTCGCGTGCCGAGCGTGTCGTCGTGATCAGCGCCGGTCTCGTGCTCGCACCGTGGGGACTGCTCCCCTGGGCGATCTACCTACTCGCACTCACGTCATGGTTCACCGTGTTGCAGCGCGTCCTGCACGTCCGCAAGCAACTTCTTTCTGGAGGAACGAATGTCCAAGAACAACGGTAAGTCGAACGGGCGCGCGCGCCTCGACGACGGCAAGGTCCGCGTCGCGATCATCGGCGTCGGCAACTGCGCCAACTCGCTGCTTCAAGGCCGCGAGTACTACAAGGACGCCGACGACGAGAAGTTCGTCCCCGGCCTCATGCACGTGAATCTCGGCGGGTACCACATCCGCGACATCGAGTTCACCGCCGCGTTCGACGTCGTCAAGGGCAAGGTCGGCGAGGACCTCTCCGACGCGATGTGGGCGCACCCGAACAACACGATCAAGTTCGCCGACGTGAAGAAGACCGGCGTGAAGGTCTCGCGCGGAATGACGCACGACGGCCTCGGCAAGTACCTCTCGGAGATCGTCGAGAAGGCGCCGGGGAAGACCGACGACATCGTCGGCATTCTCAAGGAGACGAAGACGGACGTCGTCGTCAGTTACCTCCCGGTCGGCTCCGAAGCCGCCGCGAAGTGGTACGCCGAGCAGATCCTCGAGGCCGGCTGCGCGATGGTGAACTGCATGCCGGTGTTCATCGCCCGCGAGGACTACTGGAACGAGCGCTTCCGCGAGAAAGGCCTCCCGATCATCGGCGACGACATCAAGTCGCAGGTCGGCGCCACGATCACGCACCGCGTGCTCACCTCGCTCTTCCGCGAGCGCGGCGTGCATCTCGACAAGACGATGCAGCTGAACGTCGGCGGCAACTCGGACTTCCTCAACATGCTCGAGCGCGAGCGCCTCGAGTCGAAGAAGATCTCGAAGACGAACGCCGTCACGTCGATGCTCGACTACGACCTCGGCGCGGGCAACGTGCACGTCGGGCCGTCCGACTACGTGCCGTGGCTGACGGACCGCAAGTGGGCCTACATCCGCATGGAGGGCTCCGCCTTCGGTGACGTGCCGCTGAACGTCGAGCTGAAGCTCGAGGTCTGGGACTCGCCGAACTCCGCCGGCATCGTGATCGACGCGGTCCGCATGGCGAAGCTCGCGCTGAACAACGGCGTCGCCGGCTCGCTCGTCGGGCCGAGCTCGTACCTGATGAAGTCGCCGCCGCAGCAGATCGTCGACGACGAGGCGTACAACCTCACCGAGAAGTTCATCGAAGAGAACCGCCGGCAGGCGCCCGTCTCTGAGCCCGCCGCGGCCAAAGCATCCAAGTAACGCCGCGAGAGAGAACCGCTCGGAGACATGCCCCGGGGTCAGACCCCGGGGCATGTCTCATAGCGCCGGGTTAGCCGTCAGCAGATGCGTCGCGGAGCGGAACTTGTTCCGCGCAGCAACGATGCGCCCGGCCGCGAGCACAACAACCAGAAGGGGGCCCACGGGGGAAACTGGTTTTCCCCGTGAAGCGAGCGAAGCGATGCGCTCACTAGACTCGGTGACCGGGATGGCACTGCGCGTCGCGCTCGTAACCCCCTTCTCCTGGTCGCAGCCGCACGACGTCAACGAGCACGTCGCGGGACTCGCCCGAGAGCTGCGTGCGCGCGGGCACGTGGCGACCGTGCTCGCGCCCTCGAGTCGACCGCGCGAGCTCGCCGATGGACGCCGCGCGCTCGCGAGCGGCGCAGAGGCGGAACTGATCGCGCTCGGCCCCGCGATCCCGATCGCCCGCGGCACACGGCTGGGCGTCCCCGTCGGCGTCAGAGCCAACCTTGCTGTTGCATTGGGCCGGGGTGCGTTCGACGTCGTCCACGGCTTCGAGCCCGGGCTCCCGAGCCTCTCGTACCTCGCGCTGCGCGACTCGACCGAGTTGACCGCCGCGACGTTCTTCTCGCCGGAGCGCCTCGGCTACCCGCCGGGCAAGGCCCAGCGCGAGCGACTGCTCGGCCGGCTCGACGCCCTGCTCGCGACGAACGCAGAGACCGCAGAAGCGGCGGCGCTCCGCTTCCCCGGCCGGTACGAGCTCGTGCCGAGCGGCGTCGACCTCGAGCTCTTCGCGCCGGCGGAGAAGCGCCGGGTCGTCGTGCTCGAGTGGCGACAGGCCGAGCGCCCGCTGCTGCGCGCGCTCGTCCGCGAGCTCGCCGGCCAGAGCGAGTGGGAGCTCGTCCTGCTGCGCACGCGCACGCTCGGCGGCCGG
>DATEXK010000258.1:0-2598 GCA_035257065.1 Gaiellaceae bacterium
GCCTGCCTCTTCGTCGAGAGCTTGGACGCTGAGCTCAGCGAATTCGGTCTCGTCGAATGAAGTCTCGTGTCCATCGCGGATCACGATCAGCATGACGATCTTCTCTGCTTCCAGCCGACGCGCGACGAATGCCAGTACAGATACGCTCGCATCGTCGAGCCACTGCGCGTCCTCAACGATCACCAAAATGGGAGCGCGTTCGGCCGCTTCGCAAAGAAGTTCCAGGGTCGCGAGCCCGATGAAGAAGATCTCGGTAGCGGCATCGTCTGACATCGCGAACGCCGTCAAGAGTGCCGCTCGTTGTCGCGACGGCAGGGTGTCGGCGAGGCTGATCACTGGGCGCAAGACCTGGTGCAGTCCCGCATAGGCCAGGCGCGCTTCCGATTGAACCCCGCCCGCCGACAGCACCTGCATTCCGTGCGCACGCGCCCCCACCGGCACGAGTGTTCGTCCCACGATCGTGCTCGTGCACGGCGCCTGGGCGGACTCCGGGAGCTGGAACAAGGTCGTTGGCCGGCTCCAGGACGACGGCTACACCGTCGATGTTCCGCCGAACCCGCTGCGCGGTCTCACGATCGACGTCGGGACGATCGCGAGTTTCCTCCAGACGGTGACCGGGCCCGTCGTGCTCGTCGGGCACTCCTACGGAGGCGAAGTCATCACCAACGCGGCAGTCGGAAACCCGCAGGTGAAGGCGCTCGTCTACGTCGACGCCTTCATCCCGGATCAGGGGCAGACTGTCGTGAGTCTGACTGGTGCAGGCTCGTGCTTCGCCGTCTCTGACCTCACAACGGTCTTGAACTTCGTGCCGTTCCCGGCCGCGCCTGCCGGCGTCGTCGACGCGTATGTGAAGCAGAACGTCTTCCCAGGCTGCTTTGCCAACGGCTTGCCGGCCGCCGAGGGTGCCGCACTGGCGGCGACGCAGCGGCCGATCGCGACGAACGCGTTCACCGACGTCTCCGGCGTCCCCGCATGGAAGACGATCCCGTCGTGGGCAGTCATCGGTACCGCCGACCACGTCATCCCGCCGGCGAGCCAGCTTGCGATGGCCCAGCACGCCGGCGCACACATCACCGAAGTCAAGGCGCCGCATCTGTCGATGATCGCGAAGCCCGACGACGTCACGCGAGTGATCGAGCAGGCCGCCAACGCGACCCATTGACGGGATCACCCCAAGGTCGGGCGTTCCGCACCCAGAGAGGGCGCCGCGGAACGCCCGGCCAGACACGCCAGCGGCGAGAGGCGTCGACGGAACCGGTCGTCGGCGTCTCTCCTCGGTGTCCTGAGGGTCCACTGGATCTACATGCTCGGCGCGGGGGCCGAAGCGGGCTTCGAGGCGCGCCGCGACGCAGACCAGGCACACGGGATTCGCTTCGGGGACGCGGTGCCCGTCTCGCAGGTCTAGAGCAGCAGCCCGATCAGGACCTGCGCGATCACGATCTTCGCGATCATCGCGAGCGGATAGACACTTGCGTAGCCGAGTGTCAGCTCGCGGTCGTCCTCGAGCTCGTGGGACGCGTAGGCGAGCACCGCCGGCTGCGTCTGCATCCCGGCGAGGACGCCGACGAGTGTTTGCACGGGCAGCCGGAGCAGCCGGGTGCCGCCGAGCAGGAGCACGGCGAGCGCGGTCGTCGTCGCGGCGGCGCCCGTGGCGATCGCCAGCAGCGCCGACGGCTCGGTGATCGCGGAGGAGAACGCAGGCCCCGAGCGCAGGCCGATCCCGGCGAGGAAGAGCACCATGCCCAGCTGGCGCAGGGTGAGGCTGGCCGTGTAAGGCGGCTGCCAGACGAACGGGCCCGTGCGACCGAGCGCGCCGAGGAAGAGGCCGACGACGAGCGGGCCGCCGGCTGATCCGAGCGAGAAGTGGCCGCCCGGAATCGGCACGCTGATCGCGCCCAGCGCGAGGCCGGCGGCGAGACCGATGCTGAACGTCAGCGCGTCGATCTCGCCGAGGGCGCGGTAGGAGTCGCCGAAGAAGGAGGCAATCTCCTTCATCCGTGCGGGCGGGGCGACGATCCGGATGCGATCGCCGAGCTCGAGCTGGGTCTCCGGGTCGGCGACGAGGTCGACGTCGCCGCGGCGCAGACGCGTCGCCGACGCGCCGAAGCGCGCGTCGAGGTCGAGGTCGCTGATGCGCCGGCCCGCAACGTTCCGGGAGCTGACGACGATCCGCCGGAAGTCGAGGTCGTGCCGGTCGAGCACGATCTCTTCCGGAGCCTGGTGGCCGAGCTCGGCGATGACCGCGTCCACCTCTTCTCTCGGGCCGACCACCGACAGCAGGTCGCCGGCAGCGGGCTCGAGCGTCGCCGACGCGGCTGCGAGATGTTCCTCGTGCTGCAGCCGGCCGAAGGTGACCGAGCCGCCGTGACGGTCGCGCAGCTCTTCGAGCGTGCCGGCGGAATGCTCGACGAGCACCGTCTGCACGACGAGGGCCGGTGCGTCGACACCGGTGCGTCGCCGCCCGCGCCGCAGCATGAACCACGCGGCGAGCAGAGGCAGCACGACGCCGAGCGGATACGACAGCGAGTAGCCGACGATCGGCTCGGCGGCCAGCGTGTCGAAGCCGCTCCTGCCCTTCAACGTCTCGATCGCCGCTGC
>DATEXK010000259.1:0-2597 GCA_035257065.1 Gaiellaceae bacterium
GACAAGTTCTACCGGGCCGACCCCGACATGCTCACGGGCGTCGGCGGCAGCGGTCTCGGCCTCTACATCAGCCGCGAGCTGATCGAGCAGATGGGCGGCACGATCAGCGTTCGCTCCCGGCCCGGCGAGGGCTCGACCTTCGGCATCCATCTGCCGAAACGCCGACCGCGCTAGCGGGTCTTCGCGAAGCGTTGCACGGCCTCGAGCAGTTCTTGGCTCTTCTCGTTGGCCTCCTTCGCATCGCCCGACGCGAGCGCGCCGGCGACGCAATGCGCAACATGCTCCTCGAGCACCTTGATCGCGACCGCCTCGAGCGCGGTGTCGACGGCGCCGAGCTGCGTGAGGACGTCGATGCAATACCGGTCGTCCTCGATCATGCGGGCGATGCCGCGCACCTGCCCCTCGATGCGCGCGAGCCGCTTGAGGAGCTGGTCCTTGTCCTGCGTGTAGCCGTGCGTGGGGGAGTCCTTGGTGGTCGCCATGCCGCGTACGATAGCATACCCCCGTACGGTATTTGACAGATCCAGCCGCGGGCGTTACAGTCGCTGCAGAGATACCCCCAGGAGGTATGACAATGAGCGTCGATAACCTGATCTACAACGTCCCCGGCGTGACCTGCGAGCACTGCCGGACGGCGATCTCGAAGGAGGTCGGCGCGGTCACGGGTGTCGAGTCCGTCGACGTCGACCTGACCGCGAAGATCGTGACGGTCCGTGGTGCAGACATCAGCGACGCGGCCGTGCGCGAAGCGATCGACGAGGCCGGCTACGACATCGCGCTCGGAGAAGCAGCGGTCTGATGGCCGGGCGCCTTCGCGATCTCGGCGCGCCTGCGCGTCTCGCAATGTTCGCGGCGGCGCTCGCGCTCGTCGGCGGCGTCGCGGCACTTGCCGGCGCGGCCACCGGTCATGGCGCGTCGCGCGGCAGCGACGGGACGGCGGGCATGACGATGGATACGAGCTCGGCCGCGCAGAGTCGCGCGAGCGGCCTCGCAACCGAGGCCGCCGGTTACACCCTCGTTCCCGAGCGGTCGACGTTCCCGCTCGCCAAGCAGAGCATCTTCCGGTTCCGCATCGTCGACCCTCGCGGCGACGTTGTGCGCAATCTGGATCTCGACGGCGGAGTGCGACTGCACCTGATCGTCGTTCGCCGCGACTTCGTCGGGTACCAGCACCTGCATCCCGCCCTTCAGCCGGACGGCAGCTGGTCGGTGCCGCTGACGCTCTCCGCGCCCGGCGCATATCGCGCGTTCACCGACTTCGACATCGGAGGCAAGAAGACGGTCCTCGGCCACGATCTGTTCGTGCCGGGGAACTTCACGCCCGCAGCTCTGCCTGCTCCGCGCGCGACCGCCGCGACGGACGGTTTCCGGGTCGCGCTCGCGCACGTCGACGTCCACGCAGGCAAGGAGGCGGACCTCCGCTTCTCCGTCACGCGCGACGGCCGCCCCGTGCCGTCGTTCCAGCAGTACGTCGGCCAGCGAGGACATCTCGTTGCGTTGCGTGACGGCGACCTTGCCTATTCGCACGTGCATCCGCTGCCGACGGGCGCACCCGGTGAGATCGTCTTCCACACCGAGCTTCCGACCGCCGGCCGTTACCGCCTCTTCTTCCAGTTCAAGATCGGCGGAGTCGTGCACACCGCGCCGTTCACCGTCGACGTGCAGCGATGACCGTCGCCGCCCCTGACCGCGTCGAGCTTCAGATCGAGGGAATGACCTGCGCCTCCTGCGCGTCGCGCATCGAGCGAAAGCTGAACAAGCTCGACGGCGTCACCGCGTCGGTGAACTACGCAACGGAGAAGGCGACGGTCGAGTTCGATCCCGCACGGGTCTCGGCGGATGCCCTCGTCGACGCGGTCGAGCAGGTCGGCTACTCGACGCACCTGCCGCAGGCCGAGCCGGCAGACGTCGAGGACGCCCCGACCGCCGGGCTCCGGCGCCGCCTGATCGTGTCTGCCGTGCTCTCGCTGCCGGTGCTGCTCATGGGCATGATCCCGGCACTCCAGTTCACGTACTGGCAGTGGCTCGCGCTCGAGCTTGCGACGCCGGTGGTTCTCTGGGGGGCGTGGCCGTTCCACGTCGCGACGTGGAAGAACGTCCGGCACGCGGCTGCGACGATGGACACCCTCATCTCCCTCGGCACGCTCGCGGCGTGGGGGTGGTCGGTCGTCGCCCTCTTCTTCCTCGACGCCGGCGTCACGGGAATGAAGATGCGGTTCCACCTGACGCCGTCGCGGTCCGGATCGACCGGCCAGATCTATCTCGAGGTCGCGTCCGTCGTCGTGACGTTCCTGCTGGCCGGGCGGTACTTCGAGGCTCGCGCCAAGCGCCGTGCAGGAGCAGCGCTTCGTGCGCTCGTCGAGCTCGGGGCAAAGGAGGCCGCAATCCTCGAGCCGGATGGGACCGAGCGCCGCGTGCCGATCGAGCAGCTCGCGGAAGGCGACCTGTTCGTCGTACGCCCCGGCGAGAAGGTCGCAACCGACGGCGTCGTCGTCGAGGGCCGCTCTGCCATCGACCAGTCGCTGCTGACCGGCGAGAGCGTTCCCGTCGAGGTCGCTCCCGGCGACGAGGTGGCGGGTGCCACGATCAATGCCGGC
>DATEXK010000260.1:0-4227 GCA_035257065.1 Gaiellaceae bacterium
TCGCGCGACAACTGGTGAAGGTTCGTGCTGCGCTCGAGCAGAAGCTGGTTCGCGATGCGGCTGCTCGATGTCTGCAGCACCCAGGTCGTGATCAGCAACACGAACAGGTAGGCGTACGTGCCGGGTGCCGAGCGAACGTACTGGGCTGCGCGTGGCGCAATCCAGCGCCAGACCTTCCGCGCCGGCTCCAGCCACGGCCAGCGCTCCTGAGCCATCAGCCGGTCGATCCCGAGCACGAGCACGAGCAGAACGGCCGCGATCATCGGACGACCTTACGGCACGCAGTGGCGGCAGCTCGCTGACCGAGCCACGCGACGACGAACGATGACGAGAGCTGAGGCGCCGCCTCAGCCGTCGACTGCCGGCGCCGCTGCGTACTCCTCGTCGCTGACGTGATCACCCCACGCCGCGCTGTTTCCTTCGTCGTCGACCTCGAGCATCGCAAGGTGGGTCATGAAGCGATTCGGCGCAGCGCCGTGCCAGTGCTCCTCGCCCGGCTCGAAGAACACGCGGTCGCCGGGACGGATCACCTCGACGGGACCGCCGCGCCTCTGCGCGTGACCGACGCCCTCGAGGACGTAGATCGTCTGTCCGTTCGGGTGGGTGTGCCACGCGGTGCGCGCGCCGGGCGTGAAGTGGACGCTGCTCGCGCTGAGCCGCGATCCGCTCGACGGCGCTGCCACGGCGTCCACGTAGACCGCGCCGGTGAACCAGTCGCTCGGCCCCCGCATGGTCTCGATGCTGCTCCTGGTGATCTGCAAGAGAGGTCTCCTTGGTTGTCGAGAGGTCAGGCTCGGTCGGTGACGTTCGCGAGCTCTGCCGGGTCGAGCGTCGCCGTCCAGCTCGCGAGGAGGTTCAGCGCCTCCTCGGACTTCGAGCCCGCCTCGGCGGTGTACGCGAACATCGTCAGACCGGAATCGCCTACGAGCGTCATGGTCTCGAAGCTCAGGGTGAGGTCGCCGACGACAGGGTGATGGAAACGCTTGACGCCGCTGTCGTGGTAGCGCACGTCGTGCGCCGCCCAGAGCGTGCGGAACAGCTCGCTCTGCGTCGACAACTCACCGACGAGGTCTGACAGGTCTCGGTCGTACGGATTGCGCCCGGCCTCGGATCGCAGGATGGCCACCGCATCGTTCGCCACTCGCTCCCAGTCGAGATAGAAGCCCGGCGCCCGCGGATCGAGGAAGACGAACCACGCCGTGTTGGCGGGACGTCGCGGACCGGCATACATCTCGGAGTACAGGGCGTAGCCGAGTCGGTTCGCAGCGAGGATGTCCATGCGACCGTTGCGGACGAACGCCGGCGCTGCGGTGATCGCGTCGAGCATGCGCTGCACGCTCGGCCTCACCCGTTGAGGCGCAGGGCGGCGCCGAGCCCTCGTCGTCGTTTGCGTTGCGCGTGCCAGATCGAAGAGGTGGGCACGCTCCGCCTCGTCGAGCTGAAGCGCGCGAGCGAGCGACTCCAGGACGGTTTCCGAGACGCCGCTCGCATTGCCGCGTTCGAGGCGGGTGTAGTAGTCGACGCTGACGCCGGCAAGAAGCGCAACTTCCTCCCGGCGAAGTCCGGGAACGCGTCGCGGGCCGCTGCCGTAGGTGCGCAGACCAGCCTGCTCCGGCGTGAGCCTGGCCCGCCTCGATGTCAGGAACTCGCGGATCTCATTCCTGGTGTCCACGACGTCGAGAGTAGCCCCGCTCCGCGCACGCTGAGGGGGCCTGCCAGTACCTGGAACAACAGGGCCGGTCAGTCGGCGGGACTGCGTGCTTCAGTGATGCCACCTGATTCTCCGTCCCGAAAGGTAGGCGCAACGATGCGCGCAACTGTCATGTACGGCGCCGGCGATGTCCGCGTCGAGAACGTCCCCGACGCCCACCTCGCCGAGCCGACCGACGCGCTGCTCCGAGTCACGCGCGCCTGCATCTGCGGCAGCGACCTCTGGCCCTACAACCAGATGGAGCCGACCGAGACGGGCCGCAGGATGGGTCACGAGTTCGTCGGCGTCGTCGAGGAGATCGGCGCCGACGTTCGGACGGTGAAGCCGGGCGACCTCGTCGTCGCGCCGTTCGCCTGGTCCGACGGCACGTGCATCTTCTGCAAGGAGGGGCTACAGACGTCTTGCCTCCACGGGGGCTTCTGGGGCGGCACCGAGCTGGACGGCGGCCAGGGCGAAGCGGTGCGTGTCCCCCAGGCGGACGGAACGCTCGTCGTCCTGCCTGCCGGCGAGGACGACGCGCTACTGGCGTCGCTGCTCACGCTGTCGGATGTGATGGGCACCGGTCATCACGCGGCCCTCGCTGCGAGAGTCGGCCGCGGCAAGACGGCGGCCGTCGTCGGCGACGGTGCGGTCGGGCTGTGCGGCGTGATCGCCGCGAAGCGCCTCGGCGCAGACCAGATCATCCTGCTCGGCCGTCACCCGGACCGGATCGCGCTCGCGAAAGAGTTCGGCGCGACCGACATCGTCAGTGAGCGCGGCGACGAAGCGGTCGAGCGCGTTCGCGAGCTGACGAACGGCTTCGGCGCGCACTCCGTGCTGGAGTGCGTCGGCCATGACCTGTCGATGACGACGGCGCTCGGCATCGCCCGGCCGGGCGGCGCAGTCGGCCGTGTCGGTGTCCCGCAGCACGAGGCGATCCCGACGACGCTGAAGACGTTCTTCGACAACGTCACGGTCGCGGGCGGCCCGGCCCCTGTTCGCGCGTACATCGAGGAGCTGATGCCCGACGTGCTCGAAGGCAGGATCGAGCCGGGTCGTGTCTTCGATCGTGTCACCACGCTCGACGGGGTGCCCGACGGCTATCGCGCGATGAACGAGCGCGAGGCGATCAAGGTCATGGTCGAGCTCTGATGGCCGGCTGGACGAACGACGAGCTCGACGCGATCGGTGCGGCGGAAGAGCTGACCCTTGCGTCTGCGCGAAGCGACGGGACGCTGCGACGGCCGGTGACGATGTGGGTCGTCCGTGACGGCGACGCGATCTATGTCCGCTCCGTCAACGGACGCGAGTCGTTCTGGTTCCGCGGCGCCCAGACGCGACACGAAGCCCACATCCGAGCAGGCGGCGTCGAGAAGGACGTCGACTTCGTCGAGAAGGACGACGTCAACGACGAGGTCGACGCCGCCTACCGCGCGAAGTACGGCCGCTGCTACCCAAGCATCGTTCCCTCGATCCTGGCCCCCGAGGCCCGCGCCGCGACACTCGCGCTCGTGACACGCTGAAAGGAGAAAGCAATGGAAACACGGAGACTCGGAGCTCTCGAGGTGTCGGCGATCGGGCTCGGCTGCATGGGCATGAGCGCGAGCTACCTGCCGATTCCGGACCGAGACGAGATGATCGCTCTCACGCGTGCTGCGGTCGAGCGCGGCGTGACGTTCTTCGACACCGCGCAGGTGTACGGGCCGTTCGCGAACGAGGAGCTCGTCGGCGAGGCGCTCGAGCCCGTCCGCGACCAGGTCGTGATCGCGACGAAGTTCGGCTTCGACCTCGAGTCTGGTCAGAGTCGCGGCGTCGACAGCCGTCCGGAGACGATCAGGAGCTCGGTGGAAGACTCGCTGAAGCGGCTGAGGACGGACACGATCGACC
Source organism: Gaiellaceae bacterium (assembly GCA_035257065.1). GTDB lineage: Bacteria > Actinomycetota > Thermoleophilia > Gaiellales > Gaiellaceae > Palsa-739. The sequence continues at coordinate 3,578 of DATEXK010000260.1, forward strand.
TCCTCTACCAGCATCGGGTCGACCCGAACGTGCCGATCGAGGATGTCGCCGGGACCGTGAAGGAGCTGATTGCGGAAGGCAAGGTCCGCCACTTCGGCATGTCCGAGGCCGGCGTCGGGAACATCCGGCGTGCGCACGCGGTGCAGCCGGTCACCGCGCTGCAGAGCGAGTACTCGCTGTGGTGGCGCGAGCCGGAGGACGAGATCCTGCCGGCGCTCGAGGAGCTCGGAATCGGCTTCGTCCCGTTCAGTCCGCTCGGCAAGGGCTTCCTGACCGGGAAGATCGACGAGAGCACGACGTTCGACAGCGGCGACTTCCGGAATTCCGTTCCGCGCTTCGACGCGGAAGCGCGTAAGGCGAACAGCGCCTTCGTCGACCTGCTCGGACAGATCGCGGAGCGGAAGGGCGCGACGCCCGCGCAGATCGCGCTCGCATGGCTCCTCGCGCAGAAGCCGTGGATCGTCCCCATCCCGGGCACGACGAAGCTGCACCGCCTCGAGGAGAACCTCGCTGCAGCCGACGTCGAGCTGACGCCGGACGAGCTGAGCGAGATCGAGGACGCGCGGGTCACGGCCGAGGGCGCCCGCTATGCAGAGGCGCAGGAGCGGATGATCGACCGCTGACCGGCTCGAGCGGGGGAGCGCGCGACA
>DATEXK010000261.1:0-2539 GCA_035257065.1 Gaiellaceae bacterium
AACCCGACGAGGAGGCACCGATGTCGAAATTGAGCGAGAAGCAGCTGGAGTTCCTGGAGAACCCGTTTGTCGGCGTCGTCACGACGCTCCGCGAGGACGGGTCTCCCCATTCGACCGTCGTCTGGGTCGACGTCGAGGACGGCATCCCGATGTTCAACACCGCGCTCGGCCGCAAGAAGCCGACGAACCTCCAGAAGGATCCGCGTGTCTCGCTGCTCGTCATCGACCCGCAGGACGCCTACAAATGGGTCGCCGTCGACGGCAAGGTCGAGCTGACGTCAGACGGAGCCGATCCGCAGATCGACAAGCTCGCGAAGAAGTATCTCGGCCAGGACGAGTACCCCTGGCGCAAGGAAGGCGAGGAGCGCGTCACGGTCAAGATCAGCCCGGAGCGCGTCTCGTCGAGCGGTCTCGAGGGGTAGCGGTTCGGCGGGCTAGACGCGCGGGTCGCCGTGGACGACGCCGTGCGCCTCCCCGTAGTCGGCAAGCAGATCGAGGAAGGGCACGGCGTCGAACGCCTCTGGGCCGAGCACGCCTACGCCTGACCATGCTCCCGTCGCAAGCAGCTCGAGCGCGATCACCGGGTTGAGAGCGGTCTGGACGACGACCGCTTGGTGTCCGTACTCGCGCATCGTGCGCTCGTTGTCGGCAACGTGGTAGAGGTAGGCGGCCTTCGGGACGCCGTCGCCGTCAGTTCCCGTGACGAGGGTGCCGGCGCACGTCTTGCCGCGCATCCGGTCGCCGAGGGTCGCCGGATCCGGCAGCGCCGCAGCGACGAGGTCCCGGGGCGCGACGTCCATCCCGCGCACGCGCACGGGCTCGGTCGAGTCGAGGCCCAGCTTGTGCAGGGTCTTCAGCACGTCGATGAACTCGTCGCCGAGGCCGTACTTGAAAGTGACCCGCCGACACTCGAGCGCCCGTGGCACGAGCACGACCTCCTCGTGCTCGACGTTCACGCACTCGACGACGCCGATCCCCTCCGGGAAGTCGAAGCGCTCCGGCTCCGAGAAGGGCTCGGTCGTGTAGAAGCCGCGGTCGCGTTCCCAGACGAGCGGCGGATTGAGGCATTCCTCGATCGTCGTCCAGATCGAGAACGTCGGTGCGAAGTCGTATCCGTCGACCACGAGGTTGGCGCCGTCACGCACCGCGATCTCGTCAACCGTGGCAAAGAGATGGTCGGCGGCGTACCGCGCGAAGACGTCAGAGAGCCCGGGCTCGACGCCCATGCCCACGAGCGCGAGCAGCCCGCGGTCGACCCAGTGCTCGTGCTCGGCGAATTGCCTGTCGCCGAGCTTGACGTGTGCCTCTTCGTAGGGGCGGTCCGGGTGGGGCTCGGAGAGCGTCATCGCCATGTCGAGGTACGTACAGCCGGCCTCGTACGCTGCCGCGAAGATCTGCGGGTTGAAGCGCGGGTCGGTCGCGTTCAGCACTGCGTCGGCGCCGCTCGCCCGGATCGCCTGCGCCAGTGACGCGGGGTCGGAGGCGTCGACGGTCGCCTCGGCGAACCGGTCGTCTCCGAGCGCCGCGACGAGGGCCTGGGGGCGTTCGGGATTCAGGTCGCTGAGCGTGATCCGCTCGAAGAAGTCACGTCGGCGGGCGACGGCCGCGACGGCCGCGCCGACGCCTCCTGTGCCGACGACGAGGATCTTCACCGTCGGCAACCCTACCTCGCGAAGCGGCGGTGGACCCAACCAGGATTGACGCATTGCGCAGCAGAGTGGTACGAATGCCACGCGTTGCGCAGTTCCGAAGGCCAGCCGCTCCGTCTACCCGCCCGTGCGGAAGCCCCGCGTGGTCCCGTCGCGCCTGCCCGGCGGGTCGACGATCTCGATCGCGGGATCATCGAGGAGCTCCAGAAGAACGGCCGCGAGTCGTTCCGTCGCATCGCCGCACGGCTCGGGGTGTCGGAAGCGACGGTCCGCGCGCGCTATGCGCGCCTGACGAGCGAGGGGATCCTCCAGGTCGTCGCGGTCACGAATCCGCTCGGGCTCGGCTTCGAGCAGGCGCTCGTCGGCATCAAGACGTCCGGCCCGCCGGAGAACGTCGCCGACGAGCTCGCCCACTGGCCGGAGGTCGACTACGTCGTCGTGACCGCGGGACAGTTCGACCTCGTCGTCGAGGTGGTCGCTGCGGACCGGCGCGAGCTTCTCGATCTCACGAACAAGATGCGCGCGCTCGACGGTGTCATGACGACCGAGATCTTCTTCTATCTCGAAATGTGGAAACAGCTCTACGACTGGGGGACGCGCGAATGAGCACCACGAGCACCGCCATGAGCATCGAGCAGCTGCAGCAGGCCGCGCGCGATCACCTCTGGCTGCATTTCACCCGTATGGGCGGTCAGGACGCGCCGATCATCATGCGGGGCGAGGGTTGCTACCTCGAGGACTCGAACGGCAAGCGATATCTCGATGCGCTCGCGGGCCTCTTCGCCGTGCAGGTCGGCTATTCGTACGGCGAGGAGATGGGGCAGGCCGCGCTCGAGCAGATGCGGGAGCTGCCGTTCTACACGAACTGGTCGTACGCCCATCCGCGCGCG
>DATEXK010000262.1:0-2079 GCA_035257065.1 Gaiellaceae bacterium
GAGAATCGGGACCTGGTTCGAACCAGGTCCCGATTCTCGCCGTTCGAGTCGCTGAGCCGCCTGGCGGTGCGAATGTGACGGACGTTCCCGAGACTGGGACCAGGTCCGGATGTCGAGCTCTACCGCGCCTCCGCCCGCTCGACGAACGTAGCCACCAGCTCGTTGAACGGCTTACCGAGGCGCTGCACCGCATGGCCCGCGCCGGGGAGCACCGCCCGCTCCGCGCCGAGCCGCTCCTCGAGTACGTCGCAGACGGCGTCGAACGCCTCGCTGTGGCCGCCCGAGACGACGAGCTTCGGGAACGGCGTGGCCGCGAGCTCGTCGAGCGGGACCTCCGCCCGCCACGGATAGCGCTCGACCATCAGCGTCCGCGCGCCCTGGAGCAGCGCCGGTGAGAAGGCGCCCCGCGGGATCGGCGCGTTGACCGCCGTGAGGAACCCGCGCAGGAACGCCTCCGGCTCGCGCGGTCCGTGCTCCCACAGCTGCTCCGCGCCCGCTGCGAAGGCGTCGGCGGCCGGATGGCCGCGGGCCACGGCGAGCGCAGGCGGCTCCACGACCGTGAGCGAGCGGACGAGCTCGGGTCGCCGCGTCGCCGCAAAGAGTGCGATCAGGCCACCGTAGGAATGCCCGACGAGGTGCGCCTCGGGCGCCAGGAACGCGTCGAGCCAGGCCGCCTCGTCCTCGTAGTCCACCGACTCGACATCGGGCCCGGGCGGGAAGCCGCGCCGGTTCGGGATCACGAGCTCGAAGCGCTTCGCCAGCGGTAGCTGCGCGGCCCACGTGGCATCGCCGTTGACCACGCTGCCGTGCACGAGCAGGACGCGGGGGCGAGGCACGAGCCCATCGTAGAGAGCGGCACGAAGTCAACGATTTTCCGCAGAACGACGCCGCTCCGCCGTGTTACAAGCGTTTGGAGGACTCTGGTATTCTCGCCCTGCCGATGCTGGCAGCCTCCCCGTCGTCGTTCGAGCCCGCAGGCGCCGGTGGCCTGCTGCTTGCCGTTCTCGTTGCGTGCATCGGCGCCGGTGTCCTCGTCGGCTGGCTCGTAGGCTCGCCGGGGATCGGCGTGCTGCTCGGAGCCGTCGCCGGCATCTTCGGCGGCATCTTTGCGGTCTACCGCCGCTACCGGGGCGTGATCTGAGTGTTCGGGACGTTGTTCTCCACGCCGCGGCCGGAGCCGGGGCACCTGCTGCCTGCCCTCGGCGGCGCGCTTCTGATCCTGCTCGCGCTCCCGATCTTCGTCATCTTCCAGCTGAGCATCGCGGGCTGGGCGCTGGCCGCCGTGCTCTGGTGCGTCGTGCACGGGATCGACCTCGTCCTGACGCAGGCACGCACCCGCACCGGTAATCTCGCCGCCTCGGGGGTGCAGGCATTCGGACTCTTCTTCAAGGCGATCGGGCTGCTCGTGGTCCTGCTCGTGGCCGCGGTGGCGAATCCGCACCTCGCGGTGGCGGCGGCCTTGACGTACGCGCTCGCCTACACGTTCGAGCTCGGCCTCTCGATCGTCACGTACCTCGGAGCCGCACGATGAAGCGCCTCGGGATTCTCGTGCTGCTCGCGCTCGCGAGCCCGCCGGCGGCGCTCGCCCGCGGCAAGTTCGATCCGACGACGGAGTTCGAGCAGCACGAGTGGATTCCGATCCACCTCGGCCCGCTGAACCTCTCGATCACGAAGGCCGTGGCGTACCTGATGCTCGGAACCGTGCTGACGATCCTCCTCGGTATCTCGCTGATGCGGGTCAAGAGGCCGGGTCGCCGCCAGGCGCTCGGCGAGCAGGTCTACGAGCTGACCCAGACGCAGATCGCCGAGCAGGGACTGCCCTCGAAGGCGATCGGCCGCTGGTTCCCCTACGTCGCCACGCTGTTCCTCTTCATCTGGGTCGTGAACATGCTCGGCTTCCTGCCGTTGCCGCTGACGGGCGAGAAGTGGCACGGCGTTCCGACCTGGGGTATCTACGCCGCGACGTCGTCGCTTTCGGTGACGCTGGCGCTGGCGCTCCTCACGTTCGTCTTCACCCACTACGAAGGGATCCGCTGGAACGGCCCCGTGCGCTACTTCAAGAGCTGGATCCCCGAGGCG
>DATEXK010000263.1:0-8637 GCA_035257065.1 Gaiellaceae bacterium
GAGCTCGCGTCGCGCGACGGCGCCGGCGCCGACGCGCTGGCCGTCGCGAACGGCTGGGAGCGCCGGCTCGAGCGCGCCGTCTCCGCGTTCCGCCGTCCTACGAAGCTGACGCATCCACTCGTGCTCGAGCAGCTCGGCTCGAAGACGACGTTCAACGTCACCGAGCTCGAGCGGTTCGCCGACTGCTCCTCTGCGTGGTTCGTCGACCGCTTCCTCGACCCGCGCTCGATCGATGCCGAGGTCGACGCGAGGCTCAAGGGCTCGGTCGCGCACTCGGCGCTCTTCAAGTTCTTCACACGCGTGCCGAAGGAGCTCGGCGTCGAGAAGCTCGAGGAGGGCGTTGCCGACGCCGCGGTTCGGTTGATGCGCGCTTGCCTCGACGAGGCGCTCCAGGGGCAGCGCATGGAGATGACCGACATGGAGGCGCGCGAGCTCGACTCCACGCTGTGGCGCGATCTCGAAGCCGTCGTGCACGAGGAGTGCGCAAGTGAGCTCACGCTCGTGCCGCGCCGGTTCGAGGTCGCCTTCGGCAGCGAGCGTGCGCCGCAGGAGCTGCAACGTGGGCTCGATCTCGGCGGTGGGCTCAGCCTGTCGGGGAAGATCGACCGCATCGACATCGATCCATTCGGTGCGCGTGGGATCGTGCAGGACTACAAGTCGGGCAAGCACGCGCATTCGGCGCAGGAGATCGAGACCGAGCTGCGTCTGCAGATCCCGCTGTACATGCTCGTGCTTCGCGACCTCGTCGGGCTCGAGCCGCTCGGCGGCGTCTATCGGCCGCTTGCAGGGGCGCGCAAGGCGCGAGGCCTGCTGCGCGCAGGTGAGGGAGAGACGCTCATCGGCTACGCGAAGAACGACTACCTCGACGAGGAGACGTTCTGGGCGAGGGTCGACAATGCGAAGGCGACGGCACACAGGCTTGCGGTGCGGATCAGGGATGGCGACGTCGAGCACGATCCGAAGGGCGGCGCCTGCCCCGCCTGGTGTGACCTCTGGCCTATCTGCAGGATCGAGCGCACGTGAACGAGCAGCAGCTCGCGGCGGTCGAGGCGACCGGGGAGGTGTTCGTCTCGGCGGGCGCCGGGACGGGAAAGACCGCCGTCCTGGTCGAGCGTTTCGTGCGTGCCGTCTGCGATCGCGGGCTCGACGTCGACTCGATCCTCGTCATCACCTACACGCGCCGCGCGGCAGGCGAGTTGCGCACGCGCATCCGTGCGGCGCTTGCGGAGCGTGGGCGACATGACCTTGCGCGTGAGCTCGACGGCGCGTGGATCTCGACGATCCACGGCTTCTGCCTGCGCCTGCTGAAGAGCTATCCGTTCGCTGCGGGGCTCGACCCGCGCTTCCGGGAGCTCGACGACGCACAGGGCGCGGTGCTCCGCAGCGAGTCGTTCAAGCAGGCATTGGCCGAATTCTGTGTGGGAGAGGAGCCCGACCGGCTGCGGCTGCTCGCGACGTACGGCGCCGACGGACTGCGTCGCATGCTGACCGGCGTCTACGAGACGCTGCGGTCGGCGGGACGCGATCTCGATCTCGCGGTCGCGATCCTGCCGCAGCTCGACGGCCGGGTCGAGGAGTTGCGCGAGGCGGCTCGTGGCCTGGCGGAGGACGCGGCGGCGACGGAGCTGCAGCGGGGCAACGCGACCCAGCTTCTTGCGCTGCTCGAACGCGACACCCGTCCCGACCGGCTGATGGAGCTCTCCGGCTTCCGCGCGTCGGGCGAGCGAGCGGCGTCGTACGAGGAGGCGCGCAAGGCCGTGGAGCGCGCAGCGCTCGACGAGGCGGCGATGCGCGACCGCGTGCTGCTCCAGGAGCTGCTCACCCGCTTCGCCGCGTCCTACTCGGAGGCGAAGGCGCGCGAGTCGGCGCTCGACTTCGAGGACCTCCAGCTCCAGGCGCGCAACCTGCTCCGCGACAACGCAGAGATCCGCGAGCGCGAAGGACTGCGGTTCCGCTCGATCATGGTCGACGAGTTCCAGGATACGAACGCGCTCCAGTGCGAGCTCGTCGAGCTGCTGCGCATGCCGGACGCGGAGCTGTTCTTCGTCGGCGACGAGTTCCAGTCGATCTACGGCTTCCGCCATGCAGACGTCGGTGTGTTCCGCGAGCGGCGCGCACAGGCCAAGCAGTTGCTGCCGCTCACGTGGAACTACCGTTCGCGCGCCGAGGTGCTGGCGGCGGTCAACGAGCTCTTCGGTGCGCACTTCGGCGACGAGTTCCAGCCGCTGCACGCCGGTGCAGAGTTCCCCGATCCGGTGTTCGGTCAGCCGGTCGAGCTGCTCGTCACCGACAAGGCGAGCTACAAGGACTCAGGAGTGCACTGGCGCCGTGGCGAAGCGCGCTCGGTCGCGCGCCGCGTCCGGGAGCTCGTCGACGCGGGCGCGGCGACGCCCGGTGAGATCGTGTTGCTCTTCGCGGCCGGCACCGACGCGGAGTGGTACGAGGACGAGCTGCGGAAGGCGGGGCTGCCGACCTATCGCGCGACCGGCAAGGGGTACTTCGGCCAGCAGCAGGTCGCCGATCTTCTCGCGTATCTGCGCTTGTTGCAGAACCGCTACGACGACCGCGCGCTGCTCAGCGTGCTTGCGTCTCCCTTCGTCGGCCTCTCGAACGACGCGCTCGCGCTGTTGCGGCGCGCCGCGTCGAAGCGACCGCTCTTCGCAGGGCTCGAGCGAACCGTGCCCCCGGGGCTGGCGCAGCGGGACGAGCGCCTGCTGCTCGCATTCCGGCAACGATACGACCGGCTTGCGGCCGTCGTGCCGCGGCTCTCGCTCGAGCGGCTGTGCGAGCGCATCATCAGCGAGCACGACTACGACCTCGCGGTGCTTGCGCAGTGGGACGGCCGCCGCCGCTACGCGAACATGCGCAAGCTCGCGCGCCTCGCGCGCTCGTACGAGGAGCTGCGCGGCCCCGACATCGAAGGCTTCGTACGGTTCGTCGCCGAGCGGGAGGCGGTCGGGGCGCGCGAGCTCGAAGCGGTCGCGGAGGAAGAGGGCGCCGACGTCGTGCGCCTGCTGACGATCCACGCAGCCAAGGGCCTCGAGTTCAAGGTCGTCATCGTCGCTGACGCCGGACGCGACAAGGCGCCGCCTTCTCCCGACGAGATCCTTGCGTTGTCGGACGGACGCTTCGGGTTCCGCGTTGCGGACCCGGTGACGACGAAACGGCACGGCGCCTTCGACTACGACGAGGTTCGCGAAGCGCGCCGTACCGAGGAGCAGGCCGAGAAGCTGCGCCTCTACTACGTCGCGATGACGCGCGCGAAGGAGCGCCTCATCATCTCCGGCTCGATCGACCGCGAGAAGGCGGCGGATGCGTCGACGCCGATCGGCTGGGTGCTCGGCCGCCTGGACGCCGACGAGGAGCTCGCGGCGGCCGGTGACGCGCCGCTCGAGATCGCGCGCAACGAGGCACGGCTTGTCGTTCGCATCGACCGGCACCGCGAAGGCGACTGGGTCGAGGCGCCGGCGGACGACGACCGGCAGGAAGAGCTCGACGAGGCCGGACAGCTTGCGCTCTTCGCCGAGCTCGAGGCCGCACCGTTTGGACCGCGTGCGCCGCAGTTGCCCGCGTTGGTCGCGCCGCCCGAGCCGCCACTGCATCGTGTGCGCCGGCTCTCGTTCACGGCTCTCTCGACGTTCGACCAGTGCTCCTACAAGTACTACGCGATCCGGGTTGCGGGGATGAGCGAGCGCCGCCCCGACCGCGGCGGCGACGGCGAGGCGGGCTTGCGCGCGACGGAGATCGGCGACGCGGTGCACCGCCTGCTCGAGCAGGTCGACCTCGGCGCACCCGCGGCGCCCGCCGTCGAGCAGGTACGCGAGTGGTATCCCACGGTGAGCGAGCACGAGCTGGCGCGGATCCGCGCCTTCGTCGCGTCGTACTGCGAGTCCGAGCTGGCCGCGCGGATCGCGCAGCTGCCGAAGGTGGAGAAGGAGCGACACTTCACGTTCGTGCAGGACGGCGTCCTCCTGCACGGCTATCTCGACGCGCTGTATCTCGACGGGATGCGCGCGCTCGTGCTCGACTACAAGACGAACGTCATCGGCGATGCGACCCCGGAGGAGATCGTCGACGACGACTACCGGCTGCAGCGTCTCGTCTATGCGCTCGCGTGCTTCCGCGCCGGCGCCGAGGAGGTCGAAGTCGTCTATCACTTCCTCGAACGGCCGGATGCCGTCGCCACGACGACGTTCACACTCGACCACGTCGTCGAGCTCGAGGCTGAGCTCTCGGCCGGGATCGCCAGGATCCACGCGGGCGAGTTCCGGCCGACGCCGAGCGACTTCGCGTGCTCCAGTTGTCCGGCGCTCGATCTCGTCTGTGCGGGCCCCCGGTTATGGGGCGGCGGCGATCCCGCCGGCGCGCCGCTCGCCGCCGTCGGGTGATCGTCTACCGTCGATCTGTGCCGCGTAGCTATGTCCGCGAGGCCCGCAAGCGCGTCGGGCCGAAGAAGCAGCGCATCCGGCCGGTCATCGAGCGGCTGGCTCTCGAGCACGCCGACGCGACGATCGCGCTGTCGTTCTCGAGCCCGCTCGAGCTGCTCGTCTCGGTGATGTTGTCGGCGCAGACCACCGACGTGAACGTCAACCGCGTGACGGCGAGGCTCTTCGAGAAATACCACGCGCCCGAGGACTACCTCGCTGTGCCGCAGGAGGAGCTCGAGCGCGACATCTTCGCCACGGGCTTCTACCGGCAGAAGGCGAAGTCGCTGCGCGGGATGATGAAGATGCTGCTCGAGGAGTTCGACGGCGAGGTGCCGCGCACGCTGGAGGAACTCGTCAGGATCCCGGGCGTAGCGCGCAAGACCGCGAACGTCGTGTCTGCCGAGCTCGGGCACGCACAGGGCGTCGTCGTCGACACGCACGTTCGCCGCCTCTCGCAGCGGCTCGGCTTCACGAAGGAAGAGGATCCGGTGAAGATCGAGCGCGATCTGATGAAGCTCGTACCGCGCGAGGACTGGGCTCGCTTCCCGCACCTGCTGATCTGGCACGGACGCCGCGTGTGCGACGCGCGCCGGCCGCGCTGCGAGGACTGCGTCGTCAACGACCTCTGCCCGTCGAGCCGTGTCTAGGGACCGCTACCGGCTCAGCTTCGACGCAGTCGCCGACGTCTACGAGCGCACGCGGCCGACGTACGCGCCCGAAGCGCTTGCGTTTCTCGAGCAGCGGCTACCGCTCCGTCGAGTGCTCGACCTCGGTGCGGGAACGGGCAAGCTCACCCGGCAGCTCGTGGCGCTCGGCGCCGACGTCGTCGCAGTCGAGCCCGGCGACGCGATGCGGGCCGTGCTCGAGCAGGTCGTGCCGGAGGCGCAGGCGCTCGCGGGCAGTGCCGAGCGGATTCCACTGCCGGATGCCTCGGTCGACGTCGTGACCGCCGGCCAGGCGTTCCACTGGTTCAGGACGGAGGAGGCGCTCGCTGAGATGCACCGGGTATTGCGGCCCGGCGGCGGCTACGCGCTGCTCTGGAACCGCTGGGACGACGACGATCCCCTCCTGCACGAGCTCAACGACCTCGTCGAGCGTCTGCGTCCAGAGCTGGCCCACGACGGCCCGGCGCCGTGGGAGGAGGCGCTGGCCGTCTCGCCCTTCTTCGGGCCGCCGGACGAGCAGAGGTTCCGGCACGCGGAGCGCCTCGATGTCGAGACGATCGTCGGCAGGGTCGCGTCGGTGAGCGCGGTCGCCGCCGCTTCGCCGGAGGAGCAGGCGCGCGTCGAGGCACGGGTGCGCGCGCTCGTTCGTGAGCCGGAGGTCGACTTTCCGATGATCACAGGCGTATACGTGGCGGACCGTGTCTGAGCTCCATCCCGCGACGAGCGGCTTCGCCGGCGCTGATGTGTACGAACGAGGACGGCCGAGCTATCCCGCAGCGGCTGTCGAACGGATCGTGTCGGCACTCGATCTGCGGCCGGGGCGCACCGTCCTCGACCTCGCAGCAGGCACCGGAAAGCTGACGCGGCTGCTCGTACCGAGCGGCGCCAACGTGATCGCCGTCGAGCCGGTGCGCGAGATGCGGCAGGAGCTCGAACGGCGCGTGCGCGGCGTCGTCGCGCTCGCCGGCACGGCCGAGCGGATGCCGCTCACCGATCGCTACGTCGACGCGGTCACGGTCGGTCAGGCGTTCCATTGGTTCCGGCGCGACGAAGCTCTGCACGAGATCCACCGCGTGCTGCGGACCGGTGGTGGCGTCGCGCTCATCTGGAACGCACGCGACGAGCGCCACCCCGTGCAGGCTGCGCTCTCCGAGGTGATCGACCCGCTCGAGGGCGATACGCCGCGCCGCAAGCAACAGCCGTGGCGTTCGGTGCTCGCCGACAGCGGGCTCTTCGAGCGCTGCGAGCGTGTGCTCTTCGAGCACGAGCAGGTCGTCGACGAGCAAGGGCTCGTCGAGCGCGTGGTCTCGATCAGCTTCATCGCGGCCGCGTTGCAGCCGGTGCGCGACGAGGTGGAGGAGCGCGTCCGTGCGATCGCGCGCCGGTCGGAGCAGCCGATCAGGCTGCCGTACATGACCGAGCTGTATCTCGGCTACGCCGTCTAATTGACGGACGGGTCTTCGGGCATCCGCGCGACGAGCTCGTAGATGCCGCCCTTACGGCGCAGCACGTCGGCCCACAGCTCCTCGGGAGCTTCGGTGAATGCGTCGTCCGCGAGCGCCGGCTCGAGGATCCAGTCGTCGCGCTCGAGCTCGCTCTCGAGCTGGCCGGCCTCCCAGCCGGCATAGCCGGCGAAGACCCGCCGGCGCGTCGTGACCGGCACGACCTCCTCGGGATCGTCGAGTGCGGGGAATCCGAGCGAGCCGAAGAGCGGCACGGCCGCTTCTTCCACGTCGACGAACTCACCGAGCACGAGGACTGCGTCCGGTTGCACCGGGCCACCGACCCACACCTGCTCGCCGTCGTCGACGAGGAGCTCGAGCTGCGGGACGAGCTCCGACACGGGAGAGGGTGAGGGGCGGTTGATCACGAGGCCGGCGGCGCCTTCGTCCGTGTGCTCCGTGATCAGCACCACTGTCCGCCAGAAGTTCGGGTCGAGGAGCGACGGCGATGCGATCAAGAGGTTGCCCTGCAGCGTGTCCATCCGGCTCAGGCGGTGCGCGGCGTCAGAGCGACGAGCAGGCCGCCGTCGTCGTCGTAGGCCGGGAAGAAGTCGCCTTTCACCGGCTTGCTCAGCCCGCCGCGCGTGCGGAGCTCGAGCTGCTCGTTGAGGCGCCGCACGCCCCACTCGAGTGCGAGCTTCGCAGGGTTGTGCTCCTCGTCGAAGCCGCCGAGACCGAACGCGTCGACGAGGTCGGCGCCGATCAGGTCGGCCTCCGACCAGCCCGTCAGCTCGAAGACACCGCGGCCGATCGCGAGAATCCGGCCTTGCTGGTCGCAGACGACGAGACCCGCGGTCGGCGCCGGGTAGTAGTCGTCCATCAGCTCGAAGAGAAAGCCGAAACCGCACCGCCGGCAGGCGACAGCGTCGTCCGAAAGGCCTTCCTTCCCGTCGATGTCGATCGATCGGTCCTTGCAGTTCGGGCAGATGTAATGGGGCACCCGCTGAGGGTAGCGACCGTTCTTAAGCCCGCGGATGGTCGTCGACGCGACGGACCCAGGCCCTCAGGCGCGGAAAGCGGTCGCCGAGCGGCATGTGGTCGACGAGGACGCGGTGGAAGAGCTCGTCGTCGTCCGCCGGCAGTCCGAAAACGGGGTACTTGAGGAACGGGAACGCGATGCAGTCGGCGGCGCCGAACTCGCCGAAGAGGTAGTCGCGCCCCGCGAGCAGCGCTTCGAAGCGGTCGAGCGCCGCTCGCATCTCCGCACTCAGCTCTGCGACGCGGGCGAAGTCCGGTTCCGCCTGCTCGAGCTCGTCCGCGATCGCGTTCGGCGGCCGCTTCCAGACGCGGTTGAACCAGTCGATGAAGATCTCGACCTCCGCCCGCCGGGCCTCGCCGGCCGGGTAGAGCGGCGGCTCGGGAAAACGCTGCTCGAGGAGCGCGATGATGGCCGGCGAGTCGGTGACGACCTCGTCGCCGTCGACGAGCACCGGCACGAGCGACTGGCCGCTCACCGCCTCGACCGGCGACCGGTCGGCGGGGCCGACGTCGACCCACTCGATCTCGAGACCCTTGTGCCCGGCGGCCAGAGCGACACGTTCGACGTTCGTCGAGAATGGGATCCGGTAGACGCGCAGCGCCACGCTGCGAGCGTATCCAGAGAACCTCTAGAGAGATTCTCAGATCCAGCGCTTACGCCGAAACCAGATGAGCTGGGCGATCGTCGTCGCGATGATCAGCGCCCAGGAGTATGCGTAGCCGTAGTGCCAGCGCAGCTCGGGCATGTGGACGAAGTTCTGGCCGTAGACCCCGACGATGAAGGTCGGCACCAGGATGAGCGACGCTGCCACGGTCAGCCGCTTCGTGACGTCGTTCTGGTCGATGGCGATCTTCGACTGCTGGTAGTCGCGAACACTCGCCAGCAGATCGCGGGAGAATTCGAGACCGTCGGACGCTCGGAGAAGCTTGTCGTAGGTGCTCGTGAACGCGATCTCGGCTTCGTGCGGGAAGACCTCTTCGCCGTGCTCGACCTCGATGACGTCGTCGACCACGCGTCTGACCGCGTCCCGTGTCGGCGCGAGTGTCCGCCGGATCCGCAGCAGG
>DATEXK010000264.1:0-3682 GCA_035257065.1 Gaiellaceae bacterium
GGCCCGCCTGCGCGACAGCCTGCGCCTCGTCCGCGACCAGCCGCGCCTGCTCGCGTTCCTGCTCATCGTGGCCGCGGTCGGCTTCGCCTCCGACCCGGTCAACACCGAGTCGCCCGCGTTCGCACATGCCTTCGGACGGCCGGACACCGACGCCGGCTACCTGATCGGTGCGTTCGGCATCGGCGCGGTGCTCGCCGCGTTCCTCGTCGCAGGCCGCGTGACCGGCTCGCGCGGGCGGATGCTCGTCACGCTCAGCCTGCTGGGCGGCGGGATGATCGTCTATTCGCTCGCCCCGTGGCTTCCGCTCGGCTACGTCTTCCTCGTCGTGGCCGGCTTCGGCTATCTCGCCTCGAACACCGCCGCCACGAGCCGCCTGCAGCTCGACGTCGAGGATCACCAGCGGGGGCGGATCATGGCGCTCTGGAGCGTTGCGTTCCTCGGCCTGAGGCCGATCGCAAGCCTCCTGGACGGGGCGATCGCGGGCGCATTCGGCGTTCGCAGCGCCGGCGTCGTGCTCGCGCTGCCCGTGCTGGCGATCGCAGGCGTTATCTACTTCTTACAGCGCCATGACCGAACGCTTACGAACGCTGTCTAGGTTCCAGCCATGCCGCTTCATCTCATCGCCGACGACCTGCGCGAGCACTCCTGGTACGAGCAGCTGTTCGTCCGCACGATCGCGGACGCGGAGGCCTACGCCGCCCGCTGGGCCGCGTTCGAAGAGATCGTGCTCGCCGCCGCCGAGCCCGAGATCGTCGAAACGAACTAGCTAGTCGTCCTCGGGCCCGAGGAACGGGTACCGATAGTCGGTCGGCGACACGAACAGCTCCTTGATCGTCCGCGGGGAGACCCAGCGGATCAAGTTCCACATCGAGCCCGCCTTGTCGTTCGTGCCCGACGCACGCGCGCCGCCGAACGGCTGCTGTCCCACCACCGCGCCGGTCGGCTTGTCGTTGACGTAGAAGTTCCCGGCCGCGTAGCGCAGGCGCTGCTGCGCCGAGGCCACGGCATCGCGGTCGCGCGCGAACACCGCGCCGGTGAGGCCGTACGGCGCCCCGCCGTCGATCAGGTCGAGCGTGTCGTCGTACGCGTTCTCGTCGTAGACATACGCCGTCACGACCGGCCCGAACAGCTCTTCCCGCATCGTGCGGAACTCGGGGTCGGTCGTCTCGATCACCGTCGCCTCGACGAACCAGCCCGCGGAGTCGTCGGTACCGCCGCCGACGAGCACCGACGCGTTGCTCCCTGACGTGTTCGCCTCGGCGATCGCGGCCTGCTGCGTCGCGAAGGAGCTGCCGTCGATGACGGCGCCCATGAAGTTTCCGAAGTCCGAGACGTCGCCGACCTTCAGCTCGCCGACCTCGCGCACGAGCTGGTCGCGCACCTCGGGCCACAGGTTGGAGGGCATGAAGAGGCGTGACGCCGCCGAGCACTTCTGGCCCTGGTACTCGAACGAGCCGCGCAGGATCGCGGTCGCCACCGCCGCCGGATCGGCGGAGGCGTGCGCGAGAATGAAGTCCTTGCCGCCCGTCTCGCCGACGATGCGCGGGTAGTTGCGGTAGCGCTCGAGGTTGTTCGCGACCGTCCGCCACATGCCGTTGAAGACGGCGGTCGAGCCCGTGAAATGGATGCCGGCGAGATCGGGACTCGCGAGTACCGGGTCGCCGACCTCCGCGCCCGAGCCGTACACGAGGTTGATCACACCGGGCGGCAGGCCGGCCTCCTCGTACAGCTTCATCAGGAAGTGCGCGCTGTACGCCGCGGTCGACGCGGGCTTCCAGACGACGGTGTTTCCCATCAGCACGGCCGACGTGGGGAGATTGCCGGCGATCGCGGTGAAGTTGAACGGCGTCACCGCGAAGACGAAGCCTTCGAGCGGGCGGTATTCCATCCGGTTCCAGACGCCGGGCGAGGAGATGGGCTGCTGCTCGTAGATCCGCGTCATGTACTTGACGTTGAAGCGCCAGAAGTCGACCAGCTCGCAGGCCGCGTCGATCTCCGCCTGGTGCGCGGTCTTCGACTGGCCGAGCATCGTCGCCGCGTTCAGCGTCTGCCGCCACGGCCCGGCGAGCAGCTCGGACGCGCGGAGCATGATCGTCGCGCGCTCCTCCCACGGTGTGCGTGACCAGTCGGCCGCCGCCTTCTGCGACGCGGCGATCGCGCGCTCCACCTCTTTGGCGCCGGCCTTGTGCACCGTCGCGAGGACGTGCGAGCGCTTGTGCGGCTCGACCGCCTCGAACGTGTTGCCCGTGCGAACCTCCTCGCCGCCGATCACGAGCGGGATGTCGAGCTGCTGCGACTCGAGCTGCTGCAGGCGCACCCGCAGCTCCTCGCGCTCGGGGCTGCCCGGCGCGTAGCTCAGGACGGGCTCGTTGATCGGCTCTGGTACACGGAAGATCGCATGGGTGCTCATGCGCTCGATTGTAGGAGGGCTTGCGGGATGACGCGTGCGACACTGGCCGCGTTGGCGTCGAAGGCACCGATCGGCCCCGCACCGCCCGACCTGCCCGACGAGCTCGACGCGGTCGGGCGGCCCGCAAGGCTGGCCGGGCAGGAGCTCGACCTGCTGCTGCTCGAGCGCGTCGACCTCGCGAACGAGGACGCGAGCCGGCTCCGGCTCGTCGAGTCGCGGCTCGGCACGGTCGACCTCACCGGGGCATCGCTCGAGCATGCGCTGCTCCGCGACGTCCTCGTGACCGACGGCAGCTGGGCAAACGTCCGGGCGCGCGGGGTGACCCTCCGCCGCGTTCGGCTGGAGCGGGTGCGTCTGACCGGCGCCGAGCTGCGGGAGAGCGCGATCGACGACGTCACCTTCGTCGACTGCCGGCTCGATCTCACGTCGTTTCGTCACGCGAAGCTCTCGTCCGTCCGCTTCCAAGGCTGCCGGCTGGAGGAAGCCGATTTCCAGGGAGCAACGCTCTCGTCGTGCGTTTTCGACGACTGCGTGCTCACACGGTCGAGCTGGGCGGATGCGACGCTCGTGCGCAGCGAGATGCGAGGCGTCGATCTGGCCGGTGCGGGAAATCCGGAATGCCTCCGCGGCGTCCGGATGCCGTGGGCCGATGTCGTCAATGCGGCCGCAGAGCTCGCTGAGGCCGTCGGGATCGAGATCGTCGACTGAGTTCCTAGGATCTGGGAATGGCCGTCAAGCAGGTCGCATATGAAGTGGACGGGTGGGGCGTCGGCGAGCTCTGGCGCGAGGACGGCCGCGTCGTGTGGCACGAGCTCCCGCATCCGTCGCACGTCGGCCGGAAGCTCGGCTCGGACGAGCTCGTGGAGCGGCTCCAGGCGTACTTCGCCGGTGACGACGTCTCGTTCGACGACGTCCCCGTCGATCTCGAGCACGAGACGCCGTTCCTCGAGCGTTGCGCATACGCGCTGCGCGAGATTCCCCGCGGCGAGGTCGTGACGTACGGCGAGCTGGCCGCGCTCGCGGGCTCTCCAGGCGCCGCCCGCGCTGCCGGCAGCTTCTGCGCCCGCAACCGGCTCGGCCTCTTCGTGCCGTGCCATCGTGTCGTCGGCGCCGGCGGGCTCGGCTCGTACGGCTCGTACGGGGTCGCGTACAAGCGGCGGCTGCTGAAGCTGGAGGGCGCACTTGCGTCTGTCTGAGGATCTGCGCGACGAGCTGGCCGCGATCGCGCCGGAGTCGGACTGCGATCGCTTCGCCGAGCTCTCCGGGCTCTTC
>DATEXK010000265.1:0-9022 GCA_035257065.1 Gaiellaceae bacterium
GAGGAGCTCGCCGCGTGGGCGTCGCTGCCTCCCGGGGCCGACGAGATCCGCGGCCAGGGCGCCCGCCCGCTCGACGCGAATGCGGAGGCCGAGTTCTACACGCGCACCTGGGCCGAGCCGTCCGCGGACGTGAACGGGATCATCGGCGGCAAGCCGGGTCTGCGGAACACAACGCTCTCGGTGCACGCGTCAGGCGAGTGCACGATCCGGCTCGCACCCGGCCAGGACGTCGACACGATCGGCGCCGCGGCGGAGAAGCTGATGCGCGCCGCCGCGCCCGAAGGCGCGGAGATCGACGTGCATTGGGCCGGCTCGCCGCCGTCGCTCTTCCGGCCCGACGCACCGGTGATCCAGCTCGGCCTCGATGCGTTCGAGCAGGTGCTCGGCGTGCGGCCGCTGCTCGTGCGCTCCGGCGGGACGCTGCCGATCATGCGCGCGCTCGCCGACAAAGGAACCGCGACGATCCTGACGGGCTTCGGCTTGCCCGAGTCGAACGTGCACTCGCCGAACGAGCGCTTCCTCGTGCGCTACTTCGAGCAGGGCATCGACACGGCCGCCGCGCTCTTCACGAAGCTCGCCGAGCTGCCGAAGAGCTAGCCCCCGGCGCTAGTGGTGCGAGTGGTCGTGCTCGCAGTTCAGGTGCGTGTGGCCGAACTCGCGCATGGCGTCGATGATCGGCAGGAGCGCTTCGCCCTTCTCCGTCAGCTCGTACTCGACGCGCGGCGGCGACTCCGGATAGCTGTGCCGCTCGACGATGCCCTCGCCCTCGAGGGCCCGCAGCCGCTCGGCGAGGGTGCGCGGGCTGATGCCGCAGCAGGAGCGCTCGAGCTGCGAGAACCGGCGCGGCCCCTCCGAGAGATCGTGGACGAGGAGGGCCGTCCACTTGGCTCCGATGATCTCCGCCGAGGCCGCCACACCGCAGGCGGTCGACTCGTGGACGGCATGCATCGTGCGGTTCATGTTCCGATTGTACGTGCCGCCACCAGACGTGGCGATTCGCGGATCCCCCGGACGGGCCCCACGGAGGCTTTCTCAGGCGTGGAAGCTCGATGTATAACGCTTCAGGAGGCCACGAACACCGAGGCGGAGGTGGCGGCATGAGCTACAGCATCGTCAATGTCGAGGAGCTCGAGCCTGCGGGGCCGGGCGGCGCCGTGCGCTTCGTGCGTCGCGAGCTCGGGCTACTCGCTTTCGGCGTCAACTGGTTCGAGCTACCGCCGGGGACGGAGGGCAAGGAGCACGACGAGAGCGAGTCGGGCCAGGAGGAGATCTCGATCGTCGTCGCCGGCGACGGCCATTGGCGCGTGGAGGGCGAGGACGTCGCCGTGCGGCATGGAAGCGTGATCCGCTTCGACCCGGAGACGACGAGACAGGCAGTTGCCGGGCCCAACGGGATGACGTTCGTCTCCGTCGGCGCGCGTCGCGGCAGCTACGAGCCGCGCGGCCCCTTCTAACTTGGAGGGGCTGACGGAACAGTCCTGAGCCGTCGGGCCACGCTGGACGCCGCAATGCGGCGTCCTCGGTCGCACCGATAGAACCCCGCTATCGGCGCTCCCTGCGTCCTTGCCTTGCGACGACCATCGCACCCCGTCGACGAGGAAAGTCCCGTCAGACCCTCCTCGCGAACGGTGCCGGGCAGGCGTCGATCTTCGGAATCGAGAAGCGGGCGATCGTCCCGAACCCCTCCGCAGGCTTGCACGCCTGAGCGACGCCCGCGTCGCAGGCGACCGAGAGGAAGATGAACGCGTCCTCCATCGAGAAGCCGTGCTCGTCGACGAGCATGCGTGCCGCCTCCTCCGAGACGAGTCGCAGCGCGTCGTCGAACTCGTAGGCGGTGGCGTGGGGGAGCCAGCGGTCGGCGAGCTCCGTCACCGGCCACGTCGCCTGCTTGCCCTTCAGCACGTCGAAGCGGATGTCGACCTCGCCCGCGATCTCGACGCCCGTGAAGCAGATCTCGCCGTCGCCCATCGACGCGTGCATGTCGCCGACTGCGAACATGCCGCCCGGCTGACGCACCGGGAAGAAGATTGTCGCGCCCTTGCCGTGCAGGTGGTCGTCGAGGTTGCCTCCGTGCTTGCCTGCCAACCCATTCGACAGGGTCTCGCCGCCGGTCGCGACCCCGACGACGCCGACCATCGGCCGCGCGGGGAACGAGATGCGCTCGTTCTGCCGGATCATCCCGTCCTTCACTTCGAACAGCCGTGTCACAGGCGCCTTCACCTGGTCGATCAGCTGGCCGAAGCCGGGGATGAGCGTTGCGACACCCCACTCGATCGGACGGATGTCGAGTATCTCCGCGACGAGCGAGTCGCCCGGCTCCGCGCCCTTCACTGCGACGGGGCCGGTTGCGCTGTTGACGCGCGCGAAGTCGATCGACGTGACGAGGTCTGTCTCGCTCCGAATCTGTCCCGAGAAGCAATCGTTCGTCTCGAAGGTGACGACGTCGCCGGGCTCGACCTCGAGCACCGGGACGAGGTCCGGGCCGAACGCCCAGACGACCTCGTCCCGGGTGATGCGGTGCGTTGTCATCAGGCGGTCGGCTCTCCGAACGTCTCGTCGTCGACGTACACGTGATCGACGTCGGTGAGGCGCTGCGGTGCGAAGCGCACGACGAGGACGGTGAGCACGATGCCGATCACCGTATACGCGATTGCGACCCAGTTCGCGTACTTGTACGGGTACGTCGGCGGCACCTTGTAGAACTGGTAGTAGAGCGGGAAGAAGAACAGCACGATCCCGCCGATCGGCAGGACCAGGTGCAGGAGCGGGTTGAAGTCGCTGCGCTTCTCACGGAGGTAGTACACGATACTGCCGACCGAGACGAGCATGTAGACGAGCACGACGAGCGGCACCGCGAGTGTTGCGATGATGCCGAAGCCCACACCGGGGTTCCATTTCCAGCCGACGAGCAGCGAGAGCACGATCGCGAACCCCGAGAGCCAGATGATCGCGATGTTCGGCGTCTTGAACCGCGAGTGCGTGTGCGCGAGCGGCTTGGGTGCGAGGCCGTTGCGCGCGAGCGCGTAGAAGACACGCGTGGCAGCGTTCATCGCCGCGTTGGAGTTCGCCGCGATCGAGTTGCAGATCGCGAGGAAGACGACGATCCAGCCCGTGCCCCAGAAGACCTTGCCGAGGTTCCGCCACGGATCCGCACCCGTCGCCTGGGCAACGAAGTTGTTGAAGCCGGCGCCGAACACCCAGGCGTACGAGCAGAGCACATAGAAGATGCCGATCGCGAGCGCCGAGCCGACGACCGCGCGAGGCACGGTGCGCCGCGGGTGCTTGGCTTCCTCGCCGAGCGGCGCGGACGCTTCGAAGCCGATGAAGGCGAGGATCGCGAACACCATCCCCTTGAACACCCCGCTCCAGTGACCGACCGCGTGCGACGGGTTGAACGGCTGCAGGTTCAGGTCGCCGCTCTTCGAGAAGAGAATCCAGATAGCGAGCGCGGCGAAGATCCCGATCTCGAACGCGCCGAGGATCACCCCGGCCGTCGTCGAGAGGCGGACGTCACGGTAGGTGAGCAGGAAGACGATCACCGCCATCAGCAAGACCCACACGACCCACTGGCCGCTCCAGTGCCAGCCGACGCTCGTGTCGAAGACGTCGTGCATCGCCCAGCCGAACTCGAGATAGAGGAACGGCGCGACGAGCGGCTGGAAGCCGACGAACAGCCAGGCGGTGATGAAGCCGGCCCACGGCCCGAGTGAGCGCGCGGCGTACGTGTACAGCCCGCCGGCACTCGGGAGGTGCTTCGCGAGTTGCCCGATCGCGGTCGCGGCGCAGAGGCAGGCGATCAGCGCGAGGCCGACCGACAGCGGCAGCGCCTGCCTTGCGTCCGGCACCGAGATGTAGATCGAGTACGCGATGGCCGCTGCAGGCGCCATGTGGGTGATCGACTGGAACAGAACTTGCGGGAGCCCGATCGAGTGCTCTCTCAGGTGGTCGAAGCCACCCTGTTCAGGTGTTGTCGAGCCTGCTGCCATCTCGCCTCCTTCGTGTGGGTCGGAACCGGATAGGCGATTTGATCAAATACCAGGTGACGGTTGCAACTACCTGCTGTGCGCTGCGTCAGGACGCGACGGTGAGCACGATCTTGCCCCTGCTGGAGCGGGTCTCGCCGTGCTCGTGCGCCTTCGCGGCGTCCTCGAGGGGGAACACCGCGTCGATCTCGACGCGGAGACGACCGGACTCGGCGAGCGCGGCGATCTGCTCGAGCGCCGCGCAGTCGGGCTCGACCATGATGTTCGTCGCCCGGACGCCGTGCTTCTCCGCCGCCGCGAGGACCGATTGATCCGCGCCGGACGGGACGACGATCAGCAGCCCGCCGGGGCGGAGCGTCGAGACCGAGCGCAGGCTCGTCTCGCCGCCGATCAGGTCGAAGACGACGTCGAGGTCGCCGACCTCGTCCTCGAAGCGGGTCGTGGTGTAGTCGATCAGCTCGTCGGCTCCGAGCCCGCGCAGGAAGTCGTGCTGCGCGGCCTTCGCCGTGCCGAACACGGTGGCGCCTCGCGACTTTGCGATCTGGACGGCGAGATGGCCGACGCCGCCGGCCGCACCGTGGATCAGGATCCGCTGGTCCGGCTCGAGGCGCGCCGTCTCGACGATCGCCTGCCACGCGGTGAGCGAGGCCAGTGGGATCGCTGCGGCTTCGACGTGACTCAGGTTCGCCGGCTTGCGGGCGAGCTGACGGGACGGTGCGGTGACGTAGTCGGCGTACGCGGCGGCCTGCCGCGGGAAGCGAGGCATGCCGAACACCTCGTCTCCGGGTGCGAAGCGCGTGACGCCGTAGCCGATCTGCTCGACGACGCCCGAGACGTCCCAGCCGATCGTGAACGGCAGCGGCCCGAGCGCCGCCGCCGCGCCTTTCCCGGTGCGCGTCTTCCAGTCGACCGGGTTCACGCCGGCCGCGTGCACGCGAACGAGCACCTCGGTCGGGACCGGCTCGGGCCGCGGGACCTCGGCGATGCGCAGGACCTCCGGCCCGCCAAACGTGTCCTGGACGACGGCGCGCATCAGGCGAGCTGTGCGATCTCCTCGGCCGACAGCTGCAGTGCAGCCGCGGCGACGTTCTCCTCGAGATGAGCAACCGACGAGGTGCCCGGGATCGGCAGCATCATCGGGGAGCGCGCGAGGAGCCAGGCGATCGCCACTTGTCCCGTTGTTGCATCGTGTGCTGCCGCGATGGCCTCCAGATGCCGGGCTCGCGTGAGGTCGCCGCCGTCGAGCGGGGCCCACGGCAGAAACGCAATGCCGTCTGCCTCGCAGATCGCAAGCACGTCGTCGCTCGAGCGGTCTCCGAAGCTCGCGCGGTTCTGCACCGAGACGATCTCGGTGACGGCCTGTGCCCGCCGCAGCTCGGCGGCGTTGACGTTCGAGACGCCGATCAGGCGCACCTTGCCCTCGTCGCGGAGCTCGACGATCGTCCCGAGCGAGTCCTCGAGTGGCACACCCGGATCGGGCCGGTGGAGCTGGTAGAGATCGATCGTGTCCACGCGGAGCAGCTTCAGGCTCAGCTCGCACTCGCGCCTGATCGTCTCCGGCCTTCCGTCGGGATGCCAGGCGTTCGGGCCGCTGCGTTGCAGCCCTGTCTTCGTCGCGACGATCAGGTCGTCCGGGTAGGGATGGAGCGCCTCGGCGATCAGCCGCTCGCTCACCTCGGGGCCATAAGCGGCCGCGGTGTCGATGAAGTTGACGCCCAGGTCGACCGCACGGCGTAGAACCCTGAGCGCCTCGTCCGGATCGGCGGGCTCGCCCCAGATGCCGGATCCGGTGATGCGCATCGCGCCGAAGCCGAGGCGGTTGACGGTCGTCTCACCGCCGAGCTCGATCACGCCGCTCTGCGCGGCCATCACGTCGGTTTGCTCAGACATGCGCTTCCTCCCGTGGTTGCTTTCCCTCTGCCGTTCACGCTACCGCCGGTTTCTAATCCCAGGGAGGAGGGTTGTGCACCCAGCGCCCCGCGACCATCGTGGCGACGACCTCCACCTCAGGCAGCTCGGTGGTCTCACAGGCGAACGGGTCGCGGTCGAGCACGACGAGGTCGGCGAGGCGGCCGGGGAGGAGCGTGCCGCGCACGCGTTCGTCGTGCGAGAGCCACGACGGCGCGACGCACGTCGCATGCAGCGCTTGTTCGAGCGACAGCGCCTGCTCGGGCCGCCAGGCGGACCGGTCGTCGAGCGTACGGAGCACGCCTGCGACGACGCCTCTCCAGGGATCGAGCTCCTCGACCGGCGCGTCGGAGCCGTTGGCGACCACGGCGCCCGAGGCGAGTAACGAGCGGAATGCATACGTGCCGTCGAGCTTGTCGCCCCAGAAGCGCTCGGCGAGGTCGCGGTCGGACGGCGCGTGGCTGAACTGCACGGAGGCGGCCACGCCGAGCTGCGCAAACCGCGGCACGTCTTCTGGCGCGAGACACTGCGCGTGCTCGATCCGCTGGCGCAGTCCCCGCGGCTGCCACACGTCGCGCGTCTGCTCGAACGCGTCGAGCGCCTCGCGATTTGCACGGTCGCCGATCGCGTGGACGCCGACGGGCCAGCCGGCCTCTGCGCCGGCGCGGACGATCTCCGCCAGTTCCTTGCCGCTCGTGATCTGGACGCCGCTGCCGTCGAGCATCCAGGCGGTCTGCGAGCCGAGCGTGCCGTCCATGAACACCTTGAGGTAGCCGACGCGCAGCATGTTCGAGCCGATGCCGCTGCGCAGTGACAGCGCACGCAGCGACGGCAGCGTCTCGTGTGGGACCGACTGCCAGACACGCAACGTCAGGCCGCCGTGCTCGTCGAGGCGTTGCCAGAGGCCGGGTGCACCGAGCCAGCCGTCCTTGTCGTGGACGCAGGTCACGCCGCGCGTATGCGCGAGCTTCATGCCCGCGCGCATCGCGTCGAGGTACTCGTCGTCGGGAATCCGGAGGTGGCGGTCCTTGAACCGCCACGCCGCTTCCTCGCGGAGCACGCCCGTGGGCTCGCCGTGCGCGTCGCGCTCGACCACGCCGCCGTCGACCTCGAGGTCGCCGTGGGCAACGGCGAGCGCCGCGGAGTTGAGCCAGAGCGAGTGGTAGTCCTTGGAGATCAGCGCGGCAGGTCGCCCGCCGGTGAAGGCGTCGAGGTCTTCCTTCGTCGGACTGCGGCCGTCGGTCCAGTCGGCGTCGCGCCAGCCGTTGCCGCGCAGCCAATCCCCTCTCGGCTGCGCGTCGCGAATCCGGCCGAGCGCCTCGTCGAGCGAGGTGCAGCCGTCGAGGCGAACCTCGTGCTGGGCCACCGCCCACGTCGGGAAGTGCACGTGCGAATCGGTGAACCCGGGCAAGACGCAGCGTCCGCCGAGGTCGATCGTCTCCGGGCTCACGAGCGCCGTCTCGTGCACGCCGACGCCGCCGGCGATGCGGTCTCCCGCGACGGCCAGCGCGCGCGACAGAGGCAGCGACGGGTCGAGCGTGCGGACGATGCCGTGCTGGAGGATCATGGTGTCGAGCCTAGCGAGAGGAGCTGGAGATGTTCGACCATGTTGGTCTGAACGTGAAGGACTATCCGGCGAGCCGCGCGTTCTACGAGCAGGCGCTCGAGCCACTCGGCTGGCACGTCGTGATGGAGTTCGACGAGTGGAAGGCGGCCGGCTTCGGCACCGCAGACAAGCCGGAGTTCTGGTTCTCGCAGCGAGAGCCGTACGGCACCGGTACGCACGTCGCGTTCGTGGCGAAGGACCACGCGACCGTCGACGCGTTCCACGCAGCCGCACTGGCCGCCGGCGGCCGGGACAACGGAGCGCCGGGTATCCGCGAGCACTACCACCCGACCTACTACGGCGCGTTCGTGTTCGATCCCGACGGCAACAACGTCGAGGCGGTCTGCCACACGCCCGTCTGATGCCAGAGTCGCACGCAGGCCGATTGCTCGACCACGTTCACCTGCGCGTCGCGGATCTGGCCGCTAGTTCACCTGGTGACCTGCAATCGATTCGTGACGCCGAGTCGAGAGATGAAGGAACCTCCGCCGGCCGTCAGGGACGGCGGAGGCTCCAACCTGTGAGAGCTAGGCGACGACGACTGTCAGGCGCAGGACGTTGTCCTCGCCGATCGTCTTCACGGTGACTCCCGGGTAGTCCTCGCCGGCCTTCGTCGTGAACCGGTAGGTGCCCGGGGTGCGGAGCGCAAACTGGGTGGTCGCGCCCATGTGGCCCATCCGCATCGTGCTCATGTGCCCCATCGTCGCGGTGCTCAGAGCGATCTTCGGGCCTGCGAGCTGGACCAGCGTGTGCGGCATTACGTCGTTGTTCGTGACCGTGAACGTCGCCCCGGCGTGAACGCGAACCGTCTGGGAAGCGCGTGACGCGTTGTTTCCGACCGACCAGGTGTGGCAGCCGTGGGTCGTGTGCTGGATCTGGATCTGGATCGGAGCCTTGGCCCCGGCCGGCGCGGCTAGAGCGATGGCGGCGGCGATCAGTGCGAGCAGGACGATCGGAAAACGCATGTAAGCCTCCAGTGGTTTTCTCGATCCTGTTCGGACGCGTTGGGCCTCGAATCGGGTCAAACCCTGGTCTCGCGTCAGTAGCTTCCCCTGACCGCATCTACAATCCAGGTCGTGGCCTGGGACCAGCTCACCGACGAGCAGCGCGAGATTCGCGAGCTCGTGCGGACGATCGCGCGGGAGAAGATCGCGCCGCGCGCGGCGGAGATCGACGAGTTACACGAGTTTCCGTGGGACGTCGTCGAGCTGTTTCGCGAGAACGACATCTTCGGCCTGTTCTTCGACGAGGAGTTCGGCGGGCTCGGCACCGGCACGCTGCTTGCGCTGATCGCGATCGAGGAGGTGTCGAAGGTCTGCGCGACGAGCGGCCTGATCCTCGCGGTGCAGGAGCTCGGCTCGCTCGGGCTGAAGCTCGCGGGTAGCGAGGAGCAAAGGCAGCGGTACCTGCCGAAGCTCGCAGGTGGCGAATGGCTCTGCGCATACGCACTGACGGAAGCCGGCTCCGGTTCCGACTCGGCGGCGATGCGCACGACGGCCAAGCGCGACGGCGACGAGTACGTTCT
>DATEXK010000266.1:0-2842 GCA_035257065.1 Gaiellaceae bacterium
CGGGGCCGCTTCGTTTGCAGGGGCAGCGACACCGGGCCGGCCGCCCGGTCGAGCGAGGCGAGCTCGCTGACGAGCGTGCGTGCGGCCGCGGCGCGGTCGAGGACATATCCAGGCCGGGCGGGTCGGACGACGATCGACGTCCCTCGCCGGACGATCGCCGCGTCGCGCGGGCTGCGGTCGACCTGCTTCGCGATCTGCTCCAGCTCGTACTGGAGCGAGCCGTTCAGGACGACCGTGGGCGGCGTGACGTCGGCGCCGAAGAACGTGACGTCGAGGCGCTTGAACCCGCGCCACGGGCCGAACCCGTCGCCCTGGCGCTGCGCCGCGTCGATCGCCGCCTTCCAGTTCGGCTCGACCCCGAGCGCGCTGGGGGTGATCCGGAAGCGCTGCCCGGCGGCCGTGAAGACGACCGGCCGCTCGGCGAGGCGCGCGGAGCGGCCCTCGAGGAGCCGGCGGGCGTCCGTCGTCTCGAGGCCACCGACGTCGACCCCGTCGATCCGCACCCCGTCGGCGATCTTCGTCGGCGAGCCGGCGAACACGAGCCCGAGCACGATCGTGGCCGCGACGAGGGCGACTGCGAGGAAGACGAGGCGGCGAAGCATCCCGCGATGGTAGCGGGGCCTTCGGAAAGGGCTAGGGCAACGTTCTAGAAGACGAAGAGCTCGACGCCTCCGCTCACGTTGAGCTCGATGCCGGTGATGTATGAGGCGAGGTCGGAGCAGAGGAACGCGATCGCGTTCGCAATCTCCTCGGGCTTGCCTGGACGCTTGAGCACGGTGCGGTTGACGATCCGCTCGTTCATCGCCGCGTTCGCCATGTTGAACGCCTCGGTGCCGATCACACCGGGGACGATCGCGTTGCAGGTGATCCCGTGGCGGCCTCCTTCCATGGCGAGCGTGCGCGTCAAGCCGAGCAGCCCGGCCTTCGTCGTCGAGTAGCTCGCCTGGCCGAAGCCGCCGAGGGTTCCCGCGACCGACGCCATGTTCACGATGCGCCCCCAGCCTCGCTCTTTCATGTGCGGCCACACGGCCTGCGCGCAGTTGAACGCGCCCGTGAGGTTCACCTTCAAGTCGCGCTCCCAGAGATCGGGCGACTGCTTGTCGAACTGCGCGGCGTGGTCGAGCGTTCCGGCGTTGTTGACGAGGATGTCGACCGACCCGAGCTCCTGCACGGTGCGGGCGACGGCGGCGTCGACTTCGTCCCGGCTCGTGACGTCGCAGCGCACGGCGATTGCGCGGCGTCCCATCGCCTCGATGTCGCGCACCGTTTCTTCCGTGTGTACGAGCCCCTGTTGCCGCGCGACGGTTGCGAGCGCACCGAAGCGGTCCGTGTCCTCCGAGAGCTGCGACTCGACGAGCAGGTCGGCGACGACGACGTCGGCGCCCGCCCGCGCGAGCGTCAGCGCATCCTCACGTCCGAGGCCGCGCGACCCGCCGGTGACGAGGGCGACGCGCCCGCTGAGGTCGATCTCGATTGCCACGGGCCGAGCTTAGTCCGACTTCGGCAGGAAGATCTCCTTCGCGATCACGAGCCGCTGGATCTGCGAGGTGCCCTCGTAGATCTGGAACAGCTTCGCGTCGCGCATGAGCTTCTCGACCGGGTACTCCTTGACGTAGCCGTAGCCGCCGAAGACCTGCACGGCGTCGGTGGCGACCTTCATCGCAGTGTCGGCCGCGAAGCGCTTCGCAAACGACGAGTAGAGCGTCGCCTTGCGGCCGTAGCCCTGGTCGAGCATCCAGGCCGCCTGCCACGTGAGGAGGCGCGAGGCCTCGATCTCCGTCGCCATGTCGGCGATCATGAAGTTGACGCCCTGGTGCATCGCGATCGGAACGTCGAAGGTGACGCGCTCCTTTGCGTATGCGACCGAGTGCTCATACGCCGCCTGTGCGACGCCGACGGCGCCGATCGCCGTGCCGGGCCGCGTGAAGTCGAGCGTCGCCATCGCGATCTTGAAGCCGTCGCCCTCTTCGCCGAGCCGGTTTGCTGCGGGGATGTGCACGTCCTGGAGCGCGAACGCCGACGTGTCGGTGGAGCGCTGCCCCATCTTGTCGAGGTGCGACTCGATCGAGACGCCGGGCGTGTCCATCGGGACGATGAACGCCGACATGCCCTTTGCGCCGCCGCGCGTATCGGTCTTCGCGAAGACGACAGTCCAGGCGGCGTAGCCCGCGTTCGTGATGAAGGTCTTCGAGCCGTTGAGGACGTACTCGTCGCCCTCACGCACGGCGGTTGTCTTCAGCGAGGCGACGTCCGAGCCGGCACCCGGCTCCGAGAGCCCGAACGAGCAGAGGATCGGCTCTTCGAGCAGGGGTCGCAGCCACGTGTCCTTCTGCTCCTCGCTGCCGAAAAGGACGACGGGGCCGGCGCCCAAGCCATTCGCAGAGATGGACGTGCCGATGCCCGAGCAGCCCCAGTAGAGCTCTTCGCCGACGAGCATCCCGTCGAAGCAGCCGAGCCCGGGACCGCCCTGGGCCTCCGGGATGTGCAGGTTCATCAGCCCGACCTCGTGCGCCTTCGCGATCACGTCGGCCGGGTGCTGCATCTTCTCGTCGTACTCGTGCTCCTTCGGCCGGATCTCCTTGGCCGCGAAATCGCGCGCGAGCTCGCGCAGCGCCTTCTGCTCTTCGGTCAGCGCGAAGGAAACCCCCGCTGCGGTGCCCTGCTCGATCGTGGCCATCAATGCTCCTCCGCCGTCGATTGACTGGTCAGTCAAGTCTAGCGATCGCCCTGTACGCGTCAAATCCGGGGCCTAGGCGAGCGCCGGCGCGGGCTCGGACGGCACTTCGCGACGGCTCAGCGCAACCGCGCCGACGAGCACGAGCGCGAACGCCGCGACCCGGGC
>DATEXK010000267.1:0-6247 GCA_035257065.1 Gaiellaceae bacterium
GGCGGCGGTGATGCCGGTGGAGAGGTTGATCGAGCCGGCGCGGAGGCCGCCTGGGGGGCTCCAGAGCCAGATTGTGCGGTTGGAGTCGAGGTAGAGCTCGTAGACGAGTGAGCCGTTGGTGTCGAGTACCTGGAAGATCGCGAGGTTGTCGGTGAGCGTTTGCCCTGCGGCGAGCCGGATGATGTCGCGGCTGTAGACGCGTCCGCTCAGGTCGCTCGAGCCGCCGAAGTCGTGCAGGCCGACCGCGGTGTCTGTGCTGTCTGCCGCACCCGGGACCGCCGCTTGCAACTCCCCGACCGCCGTCGTCGAGACCGCGCAGGCCCACAACCCGCATCAATGATCGCGTCGTCCCAGGACGCGAAGAAGCTCGCGGGCCACGCCTGAGCCGCGATCTTGGCCTCTCCGCTCGGCAGGAAGTGAAAGGAGTCGAAGGCGCGATCGCTGCTCGAAAAGGAAATGCCGTAGATAGCCCCTCCATCAGAGGTACAGCGGCTGAACTCGGCGCACACGGTTGCGATCGCGCTGTTGAGATCGATGATCCGCTGAGCCACGGCGGCACGATCCGCAGCCGTCGCGCCGGCAGGAAGGAGGTCGGGGCACCTCGCGTAGGTCGTCCAGGCGGTCTGGATCGATTGGGTTCCGTGAAAGGCCTGCCACAGCGCATACCAATTCGGGATCGAGCCGACGAGGATCCGAGCGCCCGGCAGTCCAGCCGTGAGCCGGTTGAGCGTCGCTCGAAGCGTGGAATTCCACGCGACCTAGCCGTCTGTTTGGAAAATGAGTGACTTTCAGCTACGTTTAGCTAGGTAACTAGTAGCAAGTCTCGAGGCGA
This sequence comes from Gaiellaceae bacterium, assembly GCA_035257065.1. GTDB lineage: Bacteria > Actinomycetota > Thermoleophilia > Gaiellales > Gaiellaceae > Palsa-739. The sequence continues at coordinate 833 of DATEXK010000267.1, forward strand.
GCGGGACCAAACCGAGGAGATGGGTCATGCGGCGACCCACAGCGGAGCTTCCGGCGGCGGTGGTGATTGACAACCACCCGATGATGCGGGCAGGCATAGCCGACGCGCTGACGCGCGGTGGCTTCGAGGTCGTGGCGGACGGAGGTGCATTGGCGGACATCCGTCGCCCTATGCGGCGCACGCCTGCCGCGATCGTGGTGGGCTGGGAAGCGCGTGGACGGCGCGATCTGGAAGGGCTCAGCCGCATCGTGGATGCGGAGCCTGCGAGCAAGGTCGTCGTGATGGCGCCGTCGCCCGACGACGCAGCCGACGCCTTCGCCGCCGGTGCAGCTGCCTTCATTTTGAAGACCATCGACCCGGACGACCTCGCGCCGGTCATCCGGCAGTTCATCGGCGAGAACATCATCGGGGCGGTGGCGCACGAGGGAGAACCTGATCCTTTTTCGTCGCGCCTCACTCCCCGCGAGAAGCAGGTGCTCTCGCGCGTTGCTGCCGGCGCGAGCAACGGTGCCGTGGCGAGCCAATTGTGGCTGTCGGAACCGACCGTCAAGTTCCATTTGCGCAACATCTACCGCAAGCTCGGCGTACATGGGCGGCTGGATGCTGCCCGAAAGGCTCGGGAGCTTGGCCTGATCCCTCGCCTGCACACGCTCTGAGGGTCTCCCTGATCCGGTGAGTCGGGTCCAGCGTTTAGTTGGGGAGCAAGGAAGGCCCTGCGGGCGACGCTTCGATGGTGGCTCAAACGTTGCCGGCGGAGTCGATGCGATTCGAAGTCGCGACATCGGCGCTCGCCGCCGACCTCGCGTCGCTCCTGCGGCGTTGCGGATATCGGGACATCGAGGTGGAAGGACGTTTCGTAAACGCTGTCCGCATCGATCCTGGCCAACCGCGTCTCGAGGACCTTCGGCTCGCCGCGTTCGTCGACATCTGGAGTCGGCGACACGAGGGGGCTGCGGCGTCCCGGAGACGGTGATCGGGGGATTGTGTGAGCGCCAAAGTGCCCCAGGTAGCCCGGCCGGAAGTCCAGTGATTCTTGCGAAGAGCGATGCTAGCTCTTCCTTGATGCGTCGTATCCATCTACCGGTGGCGTCGGCCGTTGCGATATCGGCGTGTCGGGTGCTGCTCCTGCTGTGCGTCGCCCTGTGCGTCGCCGGTCTCGGCGCCGGCGCCGCAGCATCACCGGCGACCGCCGCCACAACCGCTCCGCCGCGGGTGGTCGTTGAATACTCGAATCCCAACTATGCGGTCTACGGCGTCGACAGCCGTGGCGTCTCGTATGGCGTCAGCGGTAACAATGCGGACCAGAACGCGCTGTATGTCTCCTCCGATCGTGCCCGCACATGGAGTCCGCTCTACTACTTCCCCCACGGGTGGCGAATCGTGTTGGTCAGGCCGTTGGGAGGCTCGACGCTGCTCGCCGGCATCCTGTTCGGCACGTACCAGCTCTGGCGGTCGGGCGACTACGGCCGGACGTGGACGAAGGTGTTCGACTTCCCGAAGCAGCTCGGGTTGCTGACGTCCCATTCGGTCGCGACGGACGGGCACGGTCGCGTCTACATGGCGGCCTACAACTTCTTCAAGAATCCGGGCAATCATCGGGTGCCGATCTTGCGGTCGACGGACGACGGTCGTACCTGGAAGGTCGTCGATGTCGTCACGACGTCTCGCCATGCTCACTGCACGAGCTACGACCCCTACACGGGCGATGTGTATGTCTGCTTCGGAGATTGGGGACCTCAGAGTCAGATTCTGCGCTCGACGGACCAGGGAAAGACCTGGTCGGTATTCATTCGGGGATACAACGATCGTACAGTCGACCTCGCCTTTGATCGCAAGTACGTCTACTTCGGCCAGGACAACCAGGATCGCGACGCGATCATTCGGGCGGACAAGAAGACCGGAGCTACGTCGGTCGTCCTGGCCAACTCTCTTGGGGCCTCATACTCGGCTCTTCGGCTCGCCGACGGCACGTTCCTCGTCGGCGAGGCACGTGAGCCCGAGGCCAGCATCGCAGTCGGGCATCAGCACACGGTCCACCTGTTTGCGAGCCGGGACGGCTCGTCGTGGGTGGACGTGCTCCAGCGACGGATTCCGGGCGGCGGGGGGACCGGCGTCGCGCGTATGGACGCGTACTACCAGTATCCGGATGGGAGTGTCCCGCTGCTCATTTCCGGCTACGGCACGGTAGTCGTTCGAGTGGGCCCACCGTTCCCGACCAAGGTCTCATTGAAAAGCGTGCCCGGTTCGGGCGCAAAGAGCATCCCCGCCGGCGTGGCGCCTGCAGAGGTCGCATCCGGATCGGCGTTGGGCGGCTTGAAACTCGCGCTCACGATCTTGCTCTACGCTGCGGCCTTTCTGATGATCCTGCTCGCGGTCGGCGTCCGCCGCCTCAACTTCGAGCGCGGCCCGGTGGCGGTCAGAGCGCTCATCATCCAGCCGGTACAACTCGTTGCCGGAGCGGCTTCGCTCATCGCGTCTGCGATCGTGGTTTCGTTCCTCACATGACGATCGCGTGGTCCGGCCCTATTCCCAAGCCCAGGGGGCGGCGTCGTGTCCCGGGGTAGGCTCGCCGAGATGGGAGAGTCGCCCACGATCGCGCGGCGCGCAAGCCGGCCGTTGCCGGTCGGGACGGTGCCGTTCCTCGATCTCGGTCGGATTCACGCCGGCCTCAAAGACGTGCTCTTGGAGGATTTCGCCCGGCTGATCGACAGCGGGCGATTCGTCAACGGGCCGGCCGTGGCCGAGTTCGAGGCCGCCTTTGCGACGTACTGCGGGAGTCGATATGCAGTAGGGGTAGCCAGCGGTACTGACGCGTTGCGCCTCGCACTTCTGGCGAGTGGCGTTCGCCCCGGAGACGAAGTGATCGTGCCGGCGCTCACGTTTGTCGCCACACTCGAGGCCGTTACCCAGGCCGGTGCGCGGCCGGTCGTCGTCGACGTGCTCGAAGGCGACGCGACGATCGATCCGGCCGGTGTCGAAGCCGCCATCGGCGCGCGCACGTCCGCCGTAATTCCGGTCCATCTCTACGGTCATCTTGCCGGCATGCGCCGGCTCGAAGAGATGACGCGCGCCCATTCTGTGCAAATCGTCGAAGACGCGTGCCAGGCGCACGGTGCCGTTGCCGACGGCGTGAGGCCCGGAGAGCTCGGACGCGCTGCTGCGTTCAGCTTTTATCCCGGCAAGAACCTCGGTGCCTTCGGCGACGCCGGCGCGATTACCACGGATGACGAGGGTCTCGCCGAACATGTGACCGCGCTACGGGAGCACGGTCAGCGGGCCAAGTACGTGCATGAGGTCGAAGGCTGGACGGCGCGCCTCGACTCCATTCAGGCGCTCGTGCTTCTCCGCAAGCTTCCGTTGCTCGACGCCTGGAACGAGGAGCGGCGGGCAGTCGCGGCGCGCTATCTCGAGGATCTCAAGGGGGTCGGCGACCTCAAGCTGCCGGACGTCGCGCCGGGCAGTGAGCCGGTATGGCACCTCTTCGTGGTGCAGACGGAGTTCCACGAACAGCTCTCGCGCTCGCTCGCCGCCCGCGGCATTCAAACTGGGCGCCACTATCCGGACGCCGTTCATCTCACGCCTGCGTACCGCTGGCTCGGCTACTCGGCCGGCGATTTTCCCGTAGCGGAGCGTCGAGCCGCGGAATGCCTCTCACTCCCGATCTTCCCCGGCATGGAGTCCGAGGAGGTCGATCTCGTGATCGCCGCAGTACGCGCGTACTTCGGCCACGATGGCTGACGGCCCCTCAAACGAGGCGCCGTTTCGGCTGATCGACAACGTGGAGTTCGGTTCCGAAGTCGAAGTGCAGTCTTTTACGAATCTCTACGGCTGTCGCATCGGCGACCAGACCAGGATTGGCCCATTCGTCGAGATTCAGAGCGATGTCTTGGTCGGCGCACGATGCAAGATCCAGAGTCACTCGTTTCTCTGCAGCGGCGTGACGATCGAAGATGACGTCTTCATCGGGCACGGTGCTCTGTTCATCAACGACAAGCGGCCGCGCGCGACGGGCGACGACGGACGGCTGTTGCAAGGCGGGGAATGGACGCTTCTGCCGACCCTCGTTAGTCGAGGAGCGAGCATCGGCTCGGGAGCCGTGATCCTTTGTGGCATTCGCATCGGCGAGCGCGCACTAATCGGCGCCGGAGCGGTCGTCACCCGCGACGTTCCAGACGGCGAAGTCGTCGCGGGTGTCCCTGCGCGGCTGCTCTCAGCCGAGTGACGCTCGCAATCTGACACCCATGTTCAGGGGTGACGGCTCACGCTGCGCGCGTGGACGCGAGAAGGCGTTCGTAGCGCTCCGCATGCACGGACCACCTGTAGCTCTCGTAGCGCGTGAGCGCCCGGCGGACGCGCGAAGCTCGCGCCTCCGGCTGCAGCGCCGTCTCCAATAGGGCATCGGCCAGCGACCGTGCGTCGCCCGGCGTGAAGTACATGAGCTCATTGTCCGCGAAGTGTTCCTTGATGGTCGGGAGCTCGGAGCAGACGACGGGAATCTCGAGTGCGATGTACTCGAAGAGTTTGGACGACAGCGCGAATCGGTTCATCGGTGTCGGAAGGTTTGGAACGACGCCGGCGTTCGCGCCGGACACAGCGCGGAGGGCCTCGCGGTGAGGGAGATAGCCGTCGCTGAACAGCACCCGATCGCCAATCCCGAGCTCGATCGCGCGGCTCCGGACTGCTTCGAGTGAATCTCCCTCGCCGTAGATCTCCAACCTGAAGTCAGGAAGGCCGTCGGCGATCAGCGCGCAGGCCTCGACGAGCAGCGGGACCCCGTAGAGCGGTGTAACGGTGCCGTGGTACACGATCCGGAACGTCTGTTCGTCGCTGGGGATTGCGCGCTCCGGGAGCAGGGTCTCGTCGAGGGTGTTCATCACGACGGTCAGCTTCTCGCTCGGAACGCCGCGGGCCGCCAATTCCCTTTTGTACGGCTCGTGGACCGTGACAACCGCATCGGCAAGGCTCGTCGCGGCTCGTTCGATTTTTCGGAGAAGCCTCTCCGCGATCTTGGCGCCTGGCTTTCCCTGCCACCGCATCGCGAACATGTCGGACGAGAGGTCGTGGACGTCGAAGATGAGGCGCGCGCCGAGCGCCCGTGGTAGCAGACCCGCCACGATCAGGAAGTCCGGCGGGTTGTGAACCTGGACGACTCCATAGCGGCGGCGCAGCATGAGGATCGCGGTGACGCAACTCGCGAGGACGGTGAAGCCGACGTACTCGGCGACCATCCCCGGAAGGCCTGTGCCCCGGCGGTGCGCCAGCGGAAGCCGGACAACATTCGCGCCCCCGACGGATTCCCGCCGAGGCTCGCCTGGCCGGCGCATTGCAACGACGTCGACCTCGTAGCCGGCCGCGATCGCCGCCGCCACTTCTCTCGCAACGCGCGGCTCCCCCACCGGATACGGGCCGTGCACA
>DATEXK010000268.1:0-4398 GCA_035257065.1 Gaiellaceae bacterium
TCGGGTTTCTCCGCCGTTGACGTTACCTGCAGGCGACGGCCCTCATCCAGGCCTGACTTGTTGCCGATCCTGCCGATATGCGCCTCGCGCTCGCGGTCATCGTCGTCGGGATCCTGGGCGCCGCCTTCGTCTATCACGAGCGGCGTTCCGCGCTCGAGCACCAGCTCGGCTCGGTGGCGAGTCAGCTCGCCGACCGGCACGTCCGGGTGCATTGCCAGGGCCTCACCGGCGAGCTGCTCGACGTGACCGCCGAGGCGGGCACCGTGCAGTTCGACGCGAACGGCGACCCCGCGGACGTCACGAACCTCAAGCGGCCCATCTGCAACGCGCTGCGCCGCTTCCCGCACGACGTCAAGAGTCGCTCCTACGCCTGCGTGCTCGCGCAGGCCGACTGCCCGCGCGCGATCTTCGAGGACGTGCTCGCGGTGCACACGCTGGCCCATGAGTCGTGGCACCTGCGCGGGAACACGAACGAGTCGCTGACCGAGTGCCACGCGCTGCAGACGACGGCGTTCGCGGCGACGCTCCTCGGCGCCGACGCACAGGCCGCGCAGGCCACGGCGACCTACGCGCTGCTGCGCCTCTATCCCAATCTGCCCGACGAGTACAAGACGTTCGAGTGCGTGAACGGCGGGTCGATGGACCTGAGGCCCACCGACCCGCACTGGCCCTAGACCATTCTCACCCGACCGAGGTCGGGATGTTCGCGATCTTGCCGCTCGAGATGTCCTTCGCGATCTGCTGCACCTTCTTGACATCCGCCTTGGGAACCTTCGGGCTGATCTTGCCGAGACCCACGCCGTTGTTCGCGAGGTTGAACACCGCGTTCGTGCCGCCCGCGAACTTGCCGGCGAGCACTTGCTGGATCGTCGAGTACACCGACGTATCGACACGCTTCATCGCGCTCGTCAGGACCTGGGGGCCGAGGTACGACTGGTCGGCGTCGACGCCGATCCCCCAGACGCCTTTCTCTTTCGCGGCGTCGAGCGCGCCGAGCCCGCATCCGCCCGCAACCTGGAACACGATCGTCGCGCCTGCCGAGATCTGGTCGAGGGCCGCCTGCTTGCATTTGGCCTGGTCGACCCAGTCCTGCGAATACGTGTTCAGCAGCTTGACTCCCGGGTCGGCCTTCTTCGCGCCTGCTTGATAGCCGGCGATGTAGCGGTCGACGGGCGGCTGCTTCTGGCCTCCGACCGAGCCGATCGTCGCGTGCGCGCCTTTCGGCTTCTCGACGAGCCCTGCGAGATAGCCCGCGAGATACCCGACCTCCTGCTCCTTGAAGATGAGGCCCTCGACGTTCTTCGGCTTTCCGGCGAGCGTCGTCTGGTCGACGTCGATGATCGCGAAGTGCGTCTTCGGGAACTGCTTGGCGACATTCGCGATAGCAACCGCCTGGTCGAAGCCGACGGAGATGACGAGGTCGGCGCCCTTGCGTGCCGCCGTCGCGAGATTCGGGACGTACTGCGCCGCCGACGGCGACTGGTAGACCACGCCGTTGATCCCGAGCTTGGCGTTCGCGCGCAGCAGCCCCTGGTACGCAAGCGCATTGAAGCCGTGGTCGTTCAGCTGGTTGATGTCGGTGACGAGCACGACGAAGGGCTTCGCCTGCGTCGCCGTGCGGGCCGTGCTCGTGGCGCTGCTCGCGCTCGCGCCGTAGCCGGCGACGATCGCCACCGCCCCGGCGAGGGCGACGACGGCTCCGATCTTGCGTGGTCTCACGGGCTCTTTTCTCCTCCGCTAGTGTTTGCGACTGTGAAGCGAAAACTCCCGAGCGAGTCTACCAGCGCCGGTCCGAGCAGCGCGACGCCGGGCAGCGTCGCCACCCCCATCCATGCCGCCCTGGCGGTCGTCCTTCAGGTCCGGAGCGGCCTGCTGCGGGTGCTGCTCTGGGAGCGCGCCCGCGAGCCGTTCGCCTGGGCTCTGCCCGGCGGCTATCTCGAGCCGGAGGAGACGCTGGAGGACTCGATTCGCCGTCATCTGGCCGCGAAGGTCGACGTGCGCGAGCTCTCGCACCTCGAGCAGCTCGACACGCGCAGCGAGCCGGACCGCGTCCCGGGCGAGTGGGAGCTCGCGACGTCGTACCTCGGCCTCGTGCCGGCCGACGCCGATCCTGGGCTCCCGGAGGACACCGCGTGGCACCCGGTCGAGCGCCTCCCGCCCACGGCCTTCGACCACGGCGCGATCGTGCTCGCGGGTCGCGAGCGCCTGCGCGCGAAGCTCTCGTACACGAACGCCGGCTTCGCGCTCGCGCCCGAGACGTTCACGATCTCCCAGCTGCGCGACCTGTACGCGGCCGCGCTCGGACATGACGTATCGGCGACGAACCTCCAGCGCGTGCTGTTGCGCCGCAACGTGCTCGAGCCCACCGGCGACCGCCGGGAGCCGGGCCGCAGCGGCGGGCGCCCGGCTTCGCTCTTCCGCTTCCGCAGCCGCGAGCTCGCGATCACCGACGAGTTCGCGGTGCTCCGTCCACCGCGCTAGAACTCGCGCATGCGTCTACTCGCGCTCCTCCTTGCCGCACTGCCGATCGGGCACAGCGTCGCCGGCCGCCCGATCAGGCCGGTGGTGCTCGGCAGTCCGAGCGCCGTGCATCGCGTGCTCGTCGTCGGCTGCATCCACGGCAACGAGACCGCCGGCATAGCGATCGTGCAGCGGTTGATCGCGACCGGTGCGCCGCGCGGTACGGAGATCGTCGCGGTGACCAGCGTGAACCCCGACGGCTGCGCGCGCGGGACGCGGCAGAACGCGGACGGTGTCGATCTCAACCGCAACTTCCCCTCCAACTGGGCGCGCATCGGCCGCCGCGGCTCCTTTCAGTGGTCTGGCCCACACCCGCTCTCGGAGCCGGAGTCGCGCTTCGCCGTCAAGCTCATCGAGCAGCTGCGGCCGCAGATCACGATCTGGTTCCACCAGCACCAGGGGTTCGTGCGCGCGTGGGGCCAGAGCATCGCGACCGCCCGCAGGTTCGCACGGCTCGCCGCCTACCCGTACCAGAGCATCGAGTGGCCGTTCGGCACCGCGTCGAACTGGCAGAACCACCGCTTTCCGGGGACTGCCTCGTTCGTCGTCGAGCTCCCCGCAGGCCCCGTCCCGGCCTCGAAGCTAGGCGTCTGGGTGCGCGCGATCCGGCAGATCGCGGTCGAGGGGTATCGCCGGTAGTTGACGCTTCGCGGTTTGGCCCCTAGCCTTTCCAGCAGTTCCCGTCCCCGGCGAAGAGGAGGTCGACAAATGAAGACTGTGCATGCCGCCTCCTCGGTCACCCCGACCTAGCCGGCGCGACGGCGCACCTCCTTCGGGAGATGGCCGCGGCAGCGCCGTCCCATCTCATGTCTCGAAGGAGAACCTGCGTTGCCTGACTTTGACTTAGGCGCGCTCGGCTGGAATGCCGCGCTCGCCGAACATTTAGCTGCTGAGCAGCATGACCCCGGCCTCGTGCCGGGACGCGTCACCGCGGCGCATCGTGCCGCGTACGACGTGCAAACCGAGTACGACCTCGTCCGCACCCGCCTGCCCGGGCGGCTCCTGCACGAGAACGCCGACGTCGCCGTGGGCGACTGGGTGGGCCTCGGCGACGGCCTGATCCGTACCGTCCTTCCGCGCTCGAGCGCGCTCGTGCGGAACGCAGCGGGGCGCGCGACGATGGCGCAGACGCTGGCGGCGAACATCGACGTCGCGTTCGTGGTCAGCTCGCTCGGCCCCGAGCTCGAGCCGCGCCGCATCGAGCGTTACCTCGTGACGATCTGGGAGAGCGGCGCGACGCCGGAGATCGTGCTGACGAAGTCCGACCGGCTCGACGATCCCGGGCCGATGGTCGCCGAGGTCGAGGCGGTCGCGCTCGGCGTGCCCGTGCACGTCGTCAGCTCTGTCACCGGCCAGGGCCTCGACGAGTTGCGCGCACGTATCCAGCCGGCCACGACGGCGGTGCTCGTCGGCTCGAGCGGCGTCGGGAAGTCGACGCTCGTGAACCGCTTCGTCGGCCACGAGCAGATGGCGGTGAAGGAGGTCCGGCTCGACGACGACGAGGGCCGGCACACGACGAGCCATCGCGAGCTGATCCTGCTGCCCGGCGGGGGCGTCGTGATCGACACGCCCGGTATCCGCGAGCTCCAGCTCTGGGACGCGAGCGAGGGCGGCATGAGCGAGACCTTCTCCGACGTGGAAGAGCTTGCGGGAGAGTGTCGGTTCAACGACTGCACGCATACGCGCGAGCCGGGTTGCGCGGTGCTCGCCGCCGTCGCGTCGGGCGAGCTGCCGAGCGACCGGCTGCAGAGCTGGTTCAAGTTGCAGCGCGAGCTGCGCGCGATCGCGATCCGTCACGATCATCTGCTCCGCAAGGAGGAGACGCGCAAGTGGAAGCTGATCGGGAAGGAAGGAAAAGCCAAGGCGCGGCGGCGCTAG